>CAZNGD010000007.1:1222-19081 GCA_964572295.1 uncultured Verrucomicrobiota bacterium | reverse complement strand
GCGGGAGTTCGCCGTGACGGGGCTGCGGCTGCTGGCGGCGGCCAGCGACCGCCAGCGCATCATCAGCGCCGGCAACTGGGGCAAATGGAAAACGGCTTGGCAAATGATCGCCATTATTGCCACGTTCATTCTGTTGGCGGTGCGGGAGGACCTGCTGCCCTACCTGCAGATGTCCAAGACCTTCCTGCGCCAGTACGATGCCGCGTTTGTCATCACCTCGTGGGTGCTTTCGACGTTGGTCGTGTTGGTGACGGTGATCTCGGGCTGGAAGTATTTTGCGGATCACTGGGATTTGGTGACGGCGGAAATGTAACGGCGGCAACAACCGCCAAAGGGAGACGAAATCATGAAAAAAATGTGGATGTGGATCTTGAGCGTCGGGCTGCTGCCCGCGGGCACGGCCTGGGCGCAGACGGAATCGGCGGCGGCCGGTTTGACCTTGGCCGACTTGATGCGGATGGGCGGCTGGTTGATGTATGTGCTCGGCGCGCTCTCCGTGCTGGGCCTCGCCATGGTGGTGTATTACGCCCTGGTGCTGCGCTCGCGCTACATCGCGCCAACCGCCCAGGCGCTGCGCCTGCGCGAGCTGCTCAAGGCCCGGCGGCATGCCGATGCGCGCACCCTGTGCGCCCAGCGTCCGACCGCATTGGCTGCCGTGGCGGCCGCCGGCCTGGATTTCCTCAAGGAAAATCCGCAGGGCGCGAATGACATGCTCAAGGAAATCATGGAGAGCGAAGGCGCCCGGCAGGCGGGCCGGATGCAAAACATGATTCACTATCTGGTGGATTTGTCGGCGGTGGCGCCGATGGTCGGTCTGCTGGGCACCGTGATCGGTCTGCTCAAGGCCTTCAACAATGTGGCGTTTGATCTGGCCAAGGCCCGGCCGATGGAGCTGGCCAGCGGGGTGGGGCAGGCGCTCATCACCACGATTGCCGGCTTGATCATCGCCATCCCCGCAGTCATTGCCTATTCGTGGTTCCGCGGCCGGGTCATCAAGCTGACCGGCCAGTTGGAAGAATCCTCCACGGCGCTGCTGGCCACGCTGGAAACCCAGGGGGAATAAATGAATTTCCGCAAAAAATGGACGGCTCCCGGCAACGTGGGGGTGCCGCTGACGCCGATGATTGACGTGGTGTTTCTGCTGCTGTGTTTCTTTGTCACCAGCCAGATTTTTGCGCAGTGGGAAAGCGAAATTGACATCGCGTTGCCCACCGCCGCCACCGGCGATATGCCCCGGCGGCTGCCCGGTGAGGTCATCATCAATGTGCTGGCCGATGGCGCCACGGTGGTGAATGGGCAGACGCTCGACGATGCCGCGCTGCGGGCCATGATGGACCGGCTGGTGGAACTTTTCCCCGGCCAGCCCGTCCTGCTGCGGGCGGACAAATCCACCGCCTATGAGCACGTGGTGCGCGTGTTGGATACCTGTCGGCAGGCCGACATCTGGAATATTTCCTTCGCCACCCTGGCCCCGGGTTCTTGATGAAGCGACGGCTCCTTGTTTTGCTGTCGGGCATCTGGCTGACCGCCACCGCGTGGGCGCTGACCGCCGACGAGCAGATGCGCTTTGCCGACGGCATTTACCTGCGCGGCTTTTACGAGACCGCCCTCAGCGAGTATCTCGTGCTGATCCGCGACAACCCCGGCAGCCCGCACGAGGCGGCGGCGCTGTACCGCGTGGGCGAGTGCTATCGCCAAATGGGCAACCAGGCCGGCGCGGAGCGGTTTTACAAACGCGTCGCGCAGGACTATCCGCAAAGCCCGCAAGCGCCGCGCGCGGAATTGCGCCGCGCGGAAATCGCCATCGCCGATCAGCAATACGCCACCGCGCAAGCCATCCTCACCGCGCAGCAATCCCGCGCCGCCGCGCCGGAGACCGCCGCCGCCGCAGGCTATTATCTGGGCTATAGCCGGATGAAGAACAACGATGCCGCTGGCGCGGATGCCGCCTACCGGCAGGTGTTGGCCGACTTTGCCGATTCGCCCTATGCCTCCTATGCCGCGCTGGATTTGGCCGCGCTGCACGCCAAGGATAAGACCGCCGCCGCGCAAATGGCGGCATGGTACGAGCAAGCCGTGGCGGCGGCCGCCACCCCGGCGGCCAAGGCGGAGGCGCTCTTCCGCTGGGGCGATTGGGCCTACCGCAACGAAGAATATCAGCAGGCCGCCGATACCCTCCAATCCCTGCTGCTGGAATTGCCCGACCAACCGCGCGCGCGCGATGCGTGGCTGGCCGCTGGCTGGAGCCTCTATTTCTTGGAGCGTACGCCGGAGGCCATGGAACTGGCCGAAAAACTGGCCCACGCCGCGCCGGATGCCCAGCTCACCGCAGCCGGGATTTATCTGCGCGCCAATTGCCTGCGCAAGTTGAATCGCGATGGCGAAGCGCTGGCCGATTATGAAACCGTCACGCGCGATTATCCCCGCACGGATTACGCGCCGCGCGCCGCCTATGAAATCATGGTCACCCGCTTCAAACGCGGCGAATATGACAAGGCGCTCGTGGCCGCGCCCGCGCAGCCGGACAAAACCCAGGCCGCCGATGTCCTGTGGATGCGCGCCGAGGCGGAGCGGCAGCTTGGCCGCCTGGACGATGCCCGCAGCCACTGGGAGGCGCTGGTGAAGGAATTCCCGCGCGCCGCGCAGGCCGCGCCAGCGCTCTTGCGCTTGGGCGAAATGGCCCGCGAGGCGGGGCGTCAGGACGAAGCCGCCGCGTGGTTTCAGCGCGTGGCGGCGGACTACCCCAAACATGAGGCGGCGACCGAAGCCCTCAAGGCGGCGGCCTTGGCCAATATGCGCGCGGGCAATGCCCAGGCCGCGCTGGCGGGATGGGATGCCCTGCTGGCGCGCACGCCAACCGGTCCTGCCGCGGCCGAAGCCCGCCTGCAAAAAGCGTTGGTATTGCTGGAACTCAAGAAGCCGAAAAACGCGCTGACCCTGCTCGATGAGCTGGTGGCGGAATCGCCGACCGGCGAATCGCTGGCCGCCGCCCACTATTGGCGCGGCGCGCTGTTGGCCGAACAGGAAAAATGGAGCGCGGCGGAAGCCGCCTTGCGCGCCTGTTTGGCGGCGGCGCCGGACCCGGCAACGGCTTCGCTGGCGCGGTTGCGTTTGGCGGTCGCGCTGCAACGCTTGCAGCGTCTCGACGAAGCGGCCGACCAACTGGCCCCGCTGTTGACGCAGGCCGACATGGTGGCCGACAATCCGGCGCTAATCGAATGGCTGATTCGCCGGAGTTTTGAGCAGGGCGATGATGCCCGCGCGCTGGCCGCCGCCACCGCATTGGCGCAACACGCCCGTGAAGCCGGTTGGCGGCAAATAGGCTGGCACTGGGCGGGCACCAGCCAGGCGCAGCTCGGCCGGGAAAAGGAAGCGCGGGCCTGCTATCAAAAGGCGGTGGCGGAACCGGCCCACACCCGCGAAGGGACCGAAGCGCAACTGCTGCTGGCCGAACTCGATCTCCAGGCGGGCGCCACCGAAAAAGCTGCGGCCGGCTTCGCCGCCGCCGGCGAGACAACCACTGGTGAGGATCGCCTCGATTTGCGCGCGCGCGCCTATTTCGGTTTGGCTGAAACCGCCGAAGCGGCCAGCCAGCTCGACAAGGCGGCCCGCCACTTCATGAGCGTGGCCGTGCTGTATGACGATCCCCAATGGACGCCGCAGAGCCTCTATCGCGCGAGCCAACTCTTTGGGCGATTGGGCAAGCCGACGGAGCAGGAAAGTGTCCGCCGCGAGTTGTTGCAGCGCTATCCCGATTCCAGCTTTGCCCGCCAACTGCAAGAGGCCGCCCCATGAGCGCGGAATGGAACATCCGGTCGTGCGCCGATCAATGCACGCAGTGCCAACGCAAGTTTGCCGACAAGGAACACCTGATGTCGCGGTTGTCGTTCGCCGCCGAGGGCTATCAGCGCGAAGACTTTTGCGCCGGTTGCTGGCCCGCGCGCGCCATGCCCGCCCCGGAGGTTAGCGCGTGGGCGGCGGTCTGGCATGCGCCGGCGCCGAAAGCGCCGGAGCCCCTGAAAAAAGAAACCGCCGAATCGCTGCTGCGCGAGCTGATGGAAACCGATGACCCCGCCAAGCGCAATGTGATTTTTATTTTGGCGGTGATGTTGGAGCGGCGACGTATTCTGGTGGAAAAGGAAGTCCAGACCCCGGAAAACTCCGGCATCAAGATTCGGGTCTATGAGCACAAGCAAACGGGCGAAAGTTTTGTGGTGCCCGATCCGCAACTGCGCCTGAGCGAAATCGAACACGTGCAGCGCGAAGTCATGGAACTGCTGGGCATCCCGCCGCCCCCCACCTCATGAAACCGTTGCGCCGCCAAAACCCATTGGTTTGCGCCCGGCATTGGCTGCTGATTGTGGCGGCGGGAGTCGGGCTGGCGGGGCTGCCGCCGCTGGCGCGCGCGGACAAAACGTCGTCGGGCATCCCGTGGGAGGATCCGCCGCCGGAATTGTGGTTCCCCGTGGGCGAGGTGATTGATTACGAAGTGTATTGGGGCGTGTTCATGGTCGGGGAGGCCACCGCGCAGGCGCAATGGCGCGAACAGGGTGGCCGCCGCCTGCTGGCGCTGACGGTGGATGCCCAATCCAATGGCATCGTCGAAAAACTCTACCCGGTGAAGGAACATCTCGAAACCCTGCTCGACCCGCTCACGTTCCGGCCGCTGTCCTTTGTGAAGGAAAGTCACGAGGGCCGCCGCTATACCCATGAAATCACCACCTTCGACCACGCGGCGGGGCGGGGCCATTGGCGTTCGCTGCGCTCCGGCAACGAAAAGGTGTTCGCCATCGAGGCCGATACCCGCGACCTGCTGGGCCTGATGTACTGGATCCGCAAAGACCCCATTCGCGCCGGTGAAACCCGCCTGTTTCCCGGCGTCATGACGGATGAAAAACTGTATGAGATCATCGTCGAGGCCGGCAAAGCCGAACGCGTGGCGCTGTCCGGCTATGGCAAGGTGTCCTGCATCAAGATGGAACCCAAGGGCAAGTTCAACGGCATGTTCGTGCGCAAGGGCCGGATGTGGCTGTGGGTGTCCGATGATCCGCGCTACACCATTTGCCGCGTCGCGGCCAGCGTGCCCGTGGCCAGCATCAAAATCATGCTGAAGCGCGTGCGCGGGCCGGGCGATGATTTTTGGGTCCAGGCGGAAGGTAAAAAGTCCGGGAGGAAGGAATGAGAATATCTCCGAAACGCGCGGCGTTGTGGCTGCGGAAATTTCCCCGTCGCCGCGTGCTGGTGGTGGGCGATTTGATGCTGGACCGCTATGTCTATGGCACCGTCAGCCGGATTTCGCCGGAAGCGCCCGTGCCGGTGGTGCGCGTCACGCGCGAAACCAGCATGCCCGGCGGCGCGAGCAATGTGGCCGTGAATATCCGCGCGCTGGGCGGCAAGGCGGCGGTGGCGGGCATGTTGGGCAAGGATGCCGCGGGCGTGGAGTTGCGGTGGCTGCTGACCCATGCCGAGGTGGATGTGGAATGCGCCATGCTTTTCGCGGGCGCCAGCACCATCATCAAGGAGCGCATCATTGCCGAGCGCCAGCAGGTGGTGCGGGTGGACTTCGAGCGCACCGCGCCCTGGACCGACCGCCAAACGGAAAAGTTTTTGGCCATGCTGGCCGTGGAACTCGGCCAGGTGGATGGCGCGATTATTGAGGACTACGACAAGGGCGTCGTCACGCAACCCGTGGTGGATTTGGTTTTGGAGATCGCGCGCAAGCGCGGGATTCCCGTGGGCCTGGACCCGAAAGGCGGCCACCAGCTCAACTTGCAGGGCATTACGGTGGCCACCCCCAATCGCAAGGAAGCGTTCGGCATCGCGGGCCTGCTGGATCCCGGCGCCAAGGAAAATCCGCTGACCGACAAACCACTCGCCAAGGCCGGCCAGATTCTGATGGAAAAATGGGGCGCGGAAAATCTGGTGATTACGCTGGGGGCGCAAGGAATGTTCCTGATGTCGCGCGGCAAAGCGCCGCGCCATGTGCCCACCCGCGCGCGCGAAGTGTTCGATGTCAGCGGCGCGGGCGATACGGTCATTGCCACCTGCGTCACGGCGCTGGCCGCCGGCGCCGATTTTCTGGCGGCGGCCGAACTGGCGAACATCGCCGCAGGCGTGGTGGTGGGCAAGTTGGGCACCGCCTCCTGCACGCCGCCGGAATTGCTGGCCCACATGAAGCAGCCGTCAACATGAGCGCGCGCGTAGTCGGCGTGATCCCGGCGCGCTGGGGGTCCACCCGGTTCCCCGGCAAAAGCCTCGCCCTGGTGGGCGGCAAGCCGCTGCTGGCGTGGGTGGTGGAACGCACCCGGCAAGCCCAACGGCTGGCCGAGATTCTGGTGGCGACCGACGACCACCGCATCGCGGACACCGCGCGCGCGTTGGGAGTCGGCGTGGTCATGACCCGCGCCGACCATCCCTCCGGCACCGATCGCATCGCCGAAGCCATCCAGAATGTGGATGCGCCGCACGTCATCAACATTCAGGGCGATGAACCCCTGATGGACCCCGCGTTGATTGACCGCATCGCGGACACGCTGGTTGCCGACTCGCGCTGGGACATGGCCACCGCCGCCGCGCCCATCCCCAGCGCCCGGGAACTGCATAATCCCGATGTGGTGAAGGTGGTGCGCGATGCCACCGGCCGCGCGCTCTATTTCTCGCGCGCCACCATTCCCTTTGTGCGCGGCGCGGCGCCGGACTTTGCGCCCGTGCCCGGCCGGCATTGGCGGCACATCGGCATCTACGGCTATCAGCGCGCCTTCCTCGAACGCCTGGTGCGGGAACCCCCCAGCGCATTGGAGAATCTGGAAAAGCTGGAGCAGTTGCGCGCGCTGGCCATCGGCTGCCGCATGGCCGTGCTGGAAACCGACCTGATCGGCATCGGCGTGGATTCGCCGGCGGATGTCCCCCAAGCCGAGGCGCTCCTGCGCGAGGCGGGGCTCCTCCGGTAGCGCGCCGCCGCCCCCGTGCGCCCCCCCCGGCGCGGCCGCAAACCGTTGTCTTGAAGTGGCGGGGGCAACTGGCATACAGTACGGTTTCCATAGGAAAGGATGTTGTCATGCAGCTGATCATGCTAAAATCGAAAATCCACCGGGCCACCGTGACGGGCCTGGAGCTCGATTACGAGGGCAGCATCGCCATGGACCCCGTCCTGATGGAGGCGGCCGAAATCCTGCCCGGCGAGCAAGTGCAGGTGCTGAACCTCAACAACGGCGAACGCTTCATCACCTACGCCATTCTCGGCCGGCGCGGCTCCGGCCAAATGATGCTCAACGGCCCCGCCGCCCGCCTGGCCTACAAGGGCGACATCATCATCGTGGTCGCCTACGCGCTGCTGCCCAGCGACGAAGCCCAGACCCACCAGGCCCGCGTGGTCAAGGTGGATGCCCGCAATCGCATCACCCAGGTCGAACAGAAATAGGCGCCGCCATGAGCTTGCTGATCCGTGGCGGCGAGGTGGTGACCGGGCAGGGGCGGCAACGCGCGGATGTCTGGTGCGCCGACGAAACCATCACCCAAGTTGCGCCCGATCTCCCCGCGCCGCCGACGGCCACCGTGGTGGATGCCACCGGCAAACTGGTGCTGCCGGGCTTCATTGATCCGCACGTCCACGCCTACCTGCCGCTGACCACCGTCACCGCCAAATCCAACTTTGCCAACTGCACCCGCGCCGCGCTGCTGGGCGGCACCACCTGCCTGATGGACTTTGCCGGCGCCGGCCGCGAAAAGGATTTCGACGAAGCCTGGGCCACGTGGTCCGCGCAGGCCGCCGGCCAGGCCTCCTGCGATTACGCCTTCCATCTGATGGTCCGCCGGTTCGATGCCGACCTGTCGCGCCAGCTCGAACGCCTCGTGGCGCAAGGCCTCAAATCCCTCAAAATCTATCTGGCCTACAAACCCGCGCTGGCCATCCCCGATGAAGACCTCCTGCGCATCCTGCAGTTCGCCGCCGCCAACGATCTGGTGGTCATGGCCCACTGCGAGAATGCCGAGCTGATCCCCTTCCTCCAGCGGCAACTACTCGCCGCAGGCAAAACCGGCCCCGAATGGCACGAGCCCAGCCGCCCGCCCATGGTCGAAGCCGAGGGCGTCTGCAAGTTTCTCACCTTCGCCGCCGCCGCTCGCGCCAAGGCCTACGTGGTCCACTTGAGCTGCGCCGAAGCCCTCTCCATGGCCGACCGCTTCCGCGACAAACTCGCCCAACTCCACATCGAGACCATGATCCAATATCTCACGCTCGATGAATCCTACGCCGCGCGCCCCGACTTCGAGGGCGCCAAGTGGGTACTCTCGCCGCCGCTCCGCCGCCCGGCCGATCAGGATGCCCTTTGGCAGGCCCTGGCCGCTGGCCGCATTGACGTGCTCGCCACCGACCACTGTCCCTTCGACTTCCACGACCAAAAAACAATGGGCCGCGACAACTTCACAAAGATTCCCAACGGCATCGCCGGCGTGGAAGAGCGCATCGCGCTCGCCTACACCGCCGGCGTGGTGGGCGGGCGTCTCACCCTGCCGCGCCTCGTGCAAGTGGCCGCCGAAAACCCCGCCAAAATCTTTGGCCTCTGGGGCCGCAAAGGCGGCATCGCCCCCGGCTTCGACGCCGACCTGGTCGTGTGGGATCCCGCCGCCCGCCGGACAATCTCCGTGGCCAACCAAAGCCTCGACACCGACTACAACCCCTACGAAGGCTTCGCCGTGCAAGGCGCGCCGGAAGTGGTCACCGTCCGCAGCACCATCATGGTGCGCAACGGCCGCTTCTGCGGGCCCAGCGGCGCCGGCCGCCTGTTGATGTGACACCCCGTTCGCCATGGCGGCAACCCGCCGCCCGCGCCCTTTTCCACCGTGTGGAAAACTTTTCATCCCGCCGGGGCGGGATTTTCCACCGTGTGGAAAAATCCGCTCAAAGTTTTTCCATTGTGTGGAAAAATCAAAAAAAGTTTTTCCATTGTGTGGAAAAAATCCCCCAAAGTTTTCCACAGCGTGGAAAAAATCCCCCAAAGTTTTCCACCGTGTGGAAAACTTTTCATCCCGCTTGGGCGGGATTTTCCACCGTGTGGAAAACGGCCGGCGTTTGGCTGGGCATCGCGTTGCCGGCTGCCGCCGCCAGCTTGTGGCCCGCGCCGGTGGCCCCGCCAGAGGCATCCGCGCCGTGGGTGGTGTCCGCCGATGTGGGGCCGCTGATTTCGCGGATGGTGGATGGCACGGGCACGGCGCGGCACCGCGCGGTTGGCCCGTTCTGGGAGCAGGCGCAACACCCGGCTGGCCCCACGTTGCAGGCCACGCCGCGGCCGCTGTGGGTGCGCGTGGCGGACCCCGCCAACGAGCGTACGGCGTGGGATGTCGTGTGGCCCGTGGCGTCCGGCAAAACGTTCGCCGCCGAAAAATCGTGGCGGGTGCTGGTGGCGTGGTTCTGGGACCGCGACCGCCATGACCCAGAATCGGCGTACCACTTTTGGCTGCTGCCGGTGTGGCTCCATGGCCGCGATGACGAGGGCCAGGGCTATGCCGCGCTGTTTCCGGTGGGGGGCGCCATTCATAATTTCCTGTTGAAAGACCGCGTGCAGTTTGCGCTGTGGCCGCTGTGGATTCATAGCCAGGTCAACGATGTGCAAACCACCGATGTGCTCTGGCCCATTTTTTCGCGCACGACCTCGCCCGATGGTCATGTGGCCGGGCGGCGCGTTTTCCCGTTTTATTCCTGGAGCAAAAATGAGCGGCAGTACGAGAAAACCGCCATCCTGTGGCCGCTGTGGACCCACGCGCGCTACACGCATCCCAAGGCCGAGGGCACGGCGTGGATTCTCTTTCCGCTGCTGGGGCGCATCCATCTGAACAACCAAAAAGGCTGGCTGGCGCTGCCCCCGTTTTTTACGCACGTCCAAAGCGAACAGCTCACGCGCACGGTGATCCTGTGGCCGATTTTTCAGCGCGAAACCGGCGTGCGCAATAAGATGTATGTGTGGCCGTTCTACGGCTACCGCCGGGATGGCGTGCTGGAACGCCGCTTCTGGGCCTGGCCGCTCGTGATCCATGAGGAAAATGAATGGGGCGCGCGCAAGGTGAATCGCTGGAGCGTGATTCCGTTTTATTATCACGTCACGCAAACGGAAAATCCGGCGCCCCGGTTGCAGACGGAACGCGGCGGCGTGATGGCGGCGTTGGCGCGCCGTAAAGTGCCGCCGGCCGACGTGCCCGACCTGCGGCCGGCCGCTGCCGGCCGCGTGCTGGCCACGCGCACCAAACTGTGGCCGCTCTTTTCGCGGCAGGCCGATGTCACCACGCACACGCTCCGGTGGCGCTGGCTGGACCTCTGGCCCGCGGGCCAGCCCCCGGCGGTGGAGCGTGGCTGGGCGCCCTTCTGGACGCTGTGGGATTACCGCGCGCAACAGGACCGGCGCGACCTGGATGTGCTGTGGGGGCTTTATCGTCAAACCAGCCGCGCGGAGGGCGCGCGGGCGTTTTCGGTTTTCCCGCTGTGGCAACACGACCGCGCGGCGGGAGATCAGGCGCGGCGTTGGTCCGTGCTGAAAGGGTTGCTCGCCTACGACCGAACCGCTACAAATCGTCAGGTGCGCGTGCTGTGGCTGGGCCGGGTGTCGTTGGCGCCATCCGCCACCGCCGCCGCGCCGGAACCAACACCATGATTACCCGCGAACCGCCATATCTGGAGCCGCCCGTCAACGCCATCGCCGCGCTGGGCCGCAAGGTGATTGCGTCGTGCCAGGGGAGCGGGCGCGCGCTGGCGATGCTGCTGGGCGCGGTGAAATATCTGCCGCTGATGTTCTCGCGGCGCAACCGGGCGGACGTCATGCAGCAGTGCTACCTGGTGGGCATCAAAAGCCTCGGCGTGGTGTCCGTGGTCGGACTGTTCACCGGCATGATTCTGGCGCTGCAACTGGGGCTGGCGTTGCGGACGTTCGGCCAGGAATGGACCATCGGCACGTTGGTGTGCAATGCCATGCTGCGCGAAATGGGGCCGTTCATGACCGGCCTCGTGGTGGCGGCCAGCGTGGGCTCGGCCATCGCCGCCCAAATCGGCACCATGAACGTGTCCGAGGAAATCGCCGCGCTCGATGTCATGGGCATTGATCCGCTGCGCTATCTGATGATGCCGCGGCTGGTGGCGCTGCTCACCATGACGCCGCTGCTGGCGCTGTATATGGATATGATCGGCCTCTTCGGCGGTTCCGTGGTGGGCGCGACCATGCTGGGCGTGTCCTATGAATCCTATTTCGATGGCGCCTTCCGCTACACCCACAACAAGGATTTGTATGTCGGCTTGCTGAAGGCGTTCGTGTTTGGCGGGATCGTGGCATGCGTGTCCTGCTATCAGGGCTTCATCACCGGCGAGGGCGCCGTGGGGGTGGGGCGGGCCACGCGGCGCACGGTGGTCGTGTCCTTCCTGCTCATTCTGACGCTGGGCTACTTCATCACCAGGCTGGCCTACCGATGATCCGCTTTGAACAGGTCACCAAGCGCTTCGGCCGCAAGACGGTGCTCGATTCGCTGAGCTTCGAGATTCAGCGCGGCGAGACGTTCGTGATTGTGGGGCTCTCCGGCACCGGCAAGAGCGTGAGCCTGCGCCACATGGTGCGCCTGCTGACCCCCGAGTCCGGCCGCGTGTGGATCGGCGATGATTGCATCAGCGAGGCCGACGGTGCCGAATTGCAGCGGATTTTGCAGCGCTTCGGCGTGCTGTTCCAGGGCGCCGCCCTGCTGCAGTGGCTGAATGTGATGGATAACGTCTGCCTGCCGCTGCGCCAAACGCGCCGCCTGCCCGAAGCCGAAATCCGCCGCCTGGCCGAAGAAAAATTGGAGATGGTCGGCCTGATCGGCGCGGCCGATAAAATGCCGGCGGATATTTCCGGCGGCATGCGCAAGCGCGTCGGCCTGGCCCGCGCCATCGTCACCCAGCCGGAAATTGTGCTCTACGACGAGCCGACCTCCGGCCTCGATCCCGTGATCTCCCGGCAGATTGACCTGCTGATTGACGACCTGCGCCGGCGGCTGGGCGTGACCAGCGTGGTCGTCACCCACGATTTGAATAGCGCGCTCTACATCGGCACGCGCGTCGCCATGCTCCACGAAGGGCGCATGGTCGTCTGCGCCCCCCCCGAGGAATTCATTGCATCAAAACAACCCGTCGTGCGAGACTTCCTGCAAGCGCAGGGCATCGGCGACTTACAGGACGTCCGCAAGGCATTTGGAAAATGAAGTTCAAAAAACAGATTGTCATTGAAGTGATCGTGGGCGTGTTCGCCTTCGCCGTCATCGCCGTGCTGTTTGCGCTGACCACCATGCTCAGCGAGGAAGTCCTGTTCCGGCAATACGCGTATTTGGATGTGGTGTTCAGCTCCGTCAATGGCCTGCGCGTGGGCGATGAAGTCAACTCCCGCGGCGTCACCGTCGGCAAGGTGAAGGAGATCACGCTCGTGCCCAATGGCGTGCACATCCGCGCGCGCCTGGATCAGCCGCTGGAGTTGCGCGAGGATTACCGGATCGCCGTGATGGCCGGCTCCGTGCTGGGGGGCCGTTTCCTGCAGGTGGAGCAGGGCTCGCCCGATGCCCCCGTCATTGCGCTGGGCCAAACCCTGCAAGGCTCCGCCGCCGCCGAGTTGCTCGATAGCGCCACCCGCACCGTGGAAGATATCCGCGCCGCCCTCAACGATGGCGTGCTGGCCGACCTCAAAGCCGCCATGGCCGAAATCCGCAAAATCACCACGAACCTCGCCGAAGGGCAGGGGACCCTCACCCGCCTGCTCAATGATGAGCAACTGTTCGGCGAAATTCAGCAAATCGCCGCCAACATCCGCGCGATCAGCAGCGCCATCGCCACCGGCGAGGGCACCGTCGGCAAGCTGGTCATGGATGATGAAATCTATACGCAGGTGCAAGCCGTCGCCGCCAACCTGAATGACATTAGCGCGCGCCTCGCCACCGGCGAAGGCACGTTGGGCCGCCTGCTCAGCGAGGATGATCAGGTCTATCAGGACTTGGCCGCCACCATCAAGGAAATCCGCGGCATTGCCGAAAGCGTTGGCCGCGGCGAAGGTTCCGTCGGCAAACTGCTCTCCGATGAGGAACTCTATCAGCAGATTCAAGCCCTGGTGCGTGAAGGTCGCGCCGCCCTGGACGATCTGCGCGAAACCTCGCCCGTGACCACCTTCACCAGTATTTTCTTCGGAGCATTCTAGGCCTGGCCCCCGCGCGGAGACACGAATATGAAACCTACAAAATGGAATGGCATTTCGATCCTGTTGGTCGCCGCCCTGCTGGCTGTGGCCCTGCCTGCGGCCCCGGCGGTCGCCGGCGACATGGGCAGCGACTCCGTCGGCGCGGCGATTACCGTCGGGCTGGTGATCACCGTGGTCGTGGTGTACGGGTTGGTGGCATTGCGCTCCGATGTTGACCGCTATTCCGCCATCACCCCGGCGGAAACCATTGCCCGCGCCGCCAAAATGGCCGATGAATCCCCCGTCGTTTTGCAAGCCATCACCGCCGCGAGCGGACTGCAAACCAGCAGCGGCGCAGCCCAGGAAGTTGCCGGTGCCACTCTCGGCTTGCGCCTGACTTTCTAGAGCCGGGCAAGGCTGGAAGGTCTGCGACCGTTCCAGCCCTACAATCCGACTGGAATCAGTTTTTGGGACCGGGCCGCCCCAAAACGAAATCGTTCGGTTGCCAGGCAACGAGTGACAACGAGATTTTCGGGGTGCGCTATGGCGCCGCCGGCACAAAGCGCATGGTGATGGGGGTGCGGTAGGCGGGGACAATGTTGGTATTGACGCCCAGGATTTCGTCGTCGGCGCCGCAAGGCAGGGGGAGGTTGATGATGGCGTAAGGATCCCAATAACTGACGATGAAGGATTCCTCGGTGAAGGCTTTGAAATGACCGTCCTTGATCATGGAGCCGGTGAAGGTCCACGGGGTGTCCGGGAGGACGGAGTCGGTTTGAATGTTCCAGATGAAGGATTCCGCGCGGGCGGTACGGGTTTCGGCGCCGTCGAGCCAGTCCACAAAAATATCCACGGGGGAGCCGTGGGGGGGGCCTTCGCCCACGGCGGGCATGGGGGGGCCTGCTTGCAGGCCGGTGAGGAGCAGGGCGGCTTGCAAATCGAGGGGATTGAGCGGGAGGACAAAAACGGATTCGTGCACCTTGCCTTGCAGGCCGCAGGCGAGCACTTCAATGAGCCCGGCGGTTTGGTTGACCCACCCGGTGGCGGTGATGGTTTTGGTGCTGGCATCAAGCTGTACCGCGCCGAGGGTGGCGATGTGGCCCGTCCATAAAACCGGCGAAGGATCGGGTTGCGGTTCCTCGCCGGCCGGATAAATCACAATGGGCGCGGCGTTGCTGTCGGCGGTTCCGGCGGGTGGCGGAATGACCGTTTGCGCGGCCGCAAAATGAGTGGCGATTATTCCAATGGCGAAAAAGCAGCTAAGGCATCGAAACATGCGAGCTCCTGTTGTTGATGGACCATGATCAGGTCCGGGGTTGCTTCCTGTTGGCGGGCAAGGGTGAGGGCGTGGATGGCCGCTTCGGCGGCGGCGGAGTAGTCGCCATTCGCGTGATGCAGCACGGACAAAATATGCCACGCGGCGGGAGAGTCGGGGCGCAATTCGATGGCGCGGGTCGCGTAATCCAAGCCCGCCACGAGCTGGGCGCGGCGCAAGTTGGGGAGGCGGGCGGTCGCCGTGGCCAAGGCCGCCAAGGTGTCGGGGTGGTTGGGGGTCAGCTTGTCAAGTTTGCGCAGGGTTTTGAGGCTTTCGCCCACGCGGTCTTGCTCCAGCAGCACAAGGGCCAAGCCATATAGGGCGGGGCCGTTGTCAGGATGGAGGCGCAACGCTTCGGCATACAACTTGGCGGCTGCGGCAGGGGTGGCGGCGTGGTCGGCGGAATGATTGAGTTGCTCGATGCCGGGCGGCACGGGTGGCCATTCGGCGGGTGCCGCCCAAAGGGGGGCGCCGCCAACCACCAGCCCGATGAGAACCCAGCCGAGGCGCATCGTTACTCCTTGAGGCTGACTTTTACCGTGTCGGGATCGGTGCTGACCAGGGAGACCCCGCTGGGCAATACGGCGCGAACGGGCAATGTGCCTGTTTTGCGGTTGGCGGGTAACGTCGTCAAATCCACGAAGAGGCGGAGGTCTTCCGCCGCGAGTTTGTGCATCAGTTCCGGCCGCCCGCGGACGGTCACCGTGGCGATGTCCGGGGTGAGGTCAATGGTCGGACAGTGGCCGATGGACATCATCGGCAGGACGATGAGCCCATCGAAGGTGGTGCTGATGAAGTGTTCGGTGATGGTCAGATCCAGTGTGACGTATTGCGGATCCATTTTGATGCCGCTCATGGTTTCCGGCAGCACCAGTTGGGAGCGCCGCTTGCTGATGGAGCGGCTGCGCCCGTCCAAGTCAATGGGGGTGGTGCCGATGTACTCCACGTTGTCCAGCAGATAGGCCAAGCCGGTAAGTTCCACGGTGGCCGGCGTAATGACGGTTTTCTCCAGCGCGAAGCCATCGGGCAGCAGATTCAACGTTTCCAGGCGGACGGGCACCTGCTTTTTGATGATCCGGTCAAAGCGTACGGTGACCTCGGTGGGGATGATATTTTCGACCCGCGCATTGCCGGGGGCATTGACCTCGCCCGGGCCGAGAACTTTGGTCAGCAGATTGGTGGTGGCATGAGCGCGGCCATCCAGGCTGACCTTGATGGCATCGCGGTTGAGATAGCGCAGGTCGTCGCGCGTGCCGCGGAAGTTGATGTTCACACTCTTGGCGGAGGTGTCCACCACGCTCCAGCCCGCGGGCGGCTGAATGATCAGCGGAATATCGGTGATGGGCAGCGGGTTGCTGGTGGCCGTTTTGATGGCGTGCCAAATCACCACCGCCACCACCACGGCAAGCAACCGGGTGCCGTTGCGCGAGTTCAGAAAATCCAGAATTTTACGGAGAGTCTTCAACCTCGCGCTCCATCATTTCTTCGGTATGAGCCAGGCCCTCGGTGGACAAATCCAGAGTGCTGCGCAGGCGTTGCCAGCGGTTGCGGATGCGCGGCGCGCGCGCCAGAATCGTGGTCAGGATGCGCCGCAGCCGTTCCTCGTCCAGCCCCCGGATCAGGCGCCCCCGAAAGGCCAGCGAAATGGCGCCGGTTTCTTCGGAAATCGCAATGACGACGGCATCGGTATCTTCCGCCAGGCCCACGGCCGCGCGGTGGCGGGTGCCGGTTTTGCCGATATCGCGCGCGGACAGTGGAAACACGCAACCGGCCGCCCGAATGCGATTGCCCTCAATGATGACCCCGCCATCATGCAGCGTCGTGCGCGGATAAAATATGGTGGTGAGCAGGTCGGCCGAAACCAATGCATCCAGCCGCACCCCCGTCTCCTGCACGGCGAGGGTGTTGATTTCGCGTTCGATGGCCATCAACGCGCCGATTTTGCCGCCGGCCAGTTGCGTGACCGCCTTGACAATTTCCTCGAGCACACTGCGTTCGCGCTTGACGGAAAAAACGTGCTGCTTGCCCAATTCGGCCAACGCCCGGCGAATCTCCGGTTGGAAAATGATGACGAACGCAATGACGAAATAAACGGACACCTGCTGCAGCAGCCAATTCAGCGTATCCAGGTGGAAGTTCCGCGTCAGGAAGAGCAGCGCCACCAGCGCGATGACAAACCCGAACAACACCTGCGAGCCGCGCGTCCCCCGGAAGAACAGGATGGCGTAATAAATCAACACCGACAAAATGGCGATTTCCAGCAGCACGTGCGTACCCGGCCACAGGGCGTTTCCCATCGTTTTTAGCCATTCCCAGATCACAAAACCAATCTGCCATGCGGCGGGAACCGGCGCAAGCGCCAAAGCAATCCCCCCGCCGGGAAAACCGGTTGATCGGGGGCGCCAGCACGGGCCATGGCCGACTCCCGGCACAAAGTTCCACAGTGTGGAAATTATTTTTCCACAGTGTGGAACGCCCTGGCCCAATTCCATTTCGGGGCTTGGGGGGGGGGGAGGGCAGCGGGGCGGGCGGTGTGGTACACTGGCCTGATGAATGCGCGCAACAATAGGAGCCGGCAGCTCGGCGCATGGCTGGTGGGGTGGAGTCTGCTGGCTGGAGCAGGCTTCGCCGGTGCGGTTGAGCGACCGGTGACGATGGAACAAGAGGAGCGGATGATGTTGGAAAAAGTGATCAAGACCGACGCGGAGTGGCGGCAGCAACTGACCCCGGAGCAATACCGGGTGACGCGGCAGGCGGGCACGGAGCGCGCCTGTTCCGGCGCGTTGTATCTGAATCGGGCGCCGGGTGAGTATCGTTGCGTTTGCTGCGACTTGCCGCTGTTTGTGTCGGGGCACAAATTCGATTCCGGCACCGGGTGGCCCAGTTATACGCAGCCGGTGGCCGCAGCCCACATTGTGGAGCATGAGGACCGTAGCTGGGGCATGGTGCGCACGGAAGTGCGCTGCGCGCGTTGCGCGGCCCATTTGGGCCACGTCTTCAACGATGGCCCGCCCCCCACGGGACAACGCTACTGCATCAATTCGGTGGCGTTGAAGTTTGTGCCGGCATCATCCGCCGCCGACACGGCTGAATAAAAAATGGTGCTCGGGACAGGACTTGAACCTGCACGGCTTGCGCCACATGCCCCTCAAACATGCGTGTCTGCCATTCCACCACCCGAGCGCCGAGTTGAATCTGGAGGGTTCGGTGAGTCAGGGGCCGAAGATACGCATTTGGGGTATCCCCCGCAAGTGTTTTTGGTGAACGCCGGCTGGCCCGCTGGACGGCGGGCGCACGGCCGCCTGGTTTTGTAATCGGGAAGTGGTGGCGGGAACCGGGGTCGAACCGGTGACCTAAGGCTTATGAGTCCTC
>CAZNGD010000007.1:0-1081 GCA_964572295.1 uncultured Verrucomicrobiota bacterium | reverse complement strand
ACCGGTGACCTAAGGCTTATGAGTCCTCCGCTCTGCCAACTGAGCTATCCCGCCAAAGGAATCGAGTTGCCGGAAATGTACGGAACTGGCCCGCGGATGTCAACCAGGCCGCTTTGCGCTTGAATATATTCTTGTTTCTGTCGAAGATGCGTTGATCGCATGAACAAGGAGAACGTACGCATGTCTGACCACGCGCCACAACCGTTATTGGATTGGGTGGAGAATCCCCGGGCCGGTGTGTCGAGCCCCTGCACGGCCTTGACGCGCCTGTTGCCGCCGGGCATCACCGGCATTGCCCGCCAGTTGCATCGCCAATTGGATGGCTTCCGGATGAGCCCGCTGAAAAGTTTGTCGGGCCTGGCGCAGTTGATTGGCGTGGGCGGGGTCTGGGTGAAGGATGAATCGCAACGCTTGAGTTTGGATTCCTTCAAGGTGCTGGGCGGCTCGTTCGCCATCTATCAGTTTTTGCGCAAGCGGTTGGGGATCCGCGACCGCGAACTGACCGTGACGGAACTCAAGTCGGAAAAAACGCGCGCGCAGTTGGGGGACCTGTGTTTTGCCAGCGCAACGGATGGCAATCATGGCCGCGGGGTGGCGTGGGCCGCCAAGCAGCTTGGCTTCCGCTGTGTGATTTATGTCCACGAGCGCACCTCGCGGGCGCGGATCAGGGCCATCGAGGCGTTTGGCGCGCAAGTGCAGGTGGTTCACGGAACCTATGACGACGCGGTGCGCATGGTGATGCGCGATGCGGCGGCGAATGGCTGGCAGATTATTTCCGACACATCATGGCCGGGCTATGAGGACATTCCCTGCTGGGTCATGCAGGGCTACACCACCATGATGACGGAAATCCAGGAGCAATTGGCCGGGCAGGGAATCGCGCGGCCAACGCACGTGTTCGTGCAAGCCGGGGTGGGGGCGTTGGCCGCCGCAGTGGCGGGATATTATCGCGGGCTGTTCGGCGATTCGCGGCCGGTCATGACGGTGGTGGAACCGGATCGCGCGGCTTGCCTGTATGAATCGGCGCGCCAAGGCACGGGCCAACCGCATTCCGTCGGCGGCGACTTGGATACCATCATGG
>CAZNGD010000006.1:0-19288 GCA_964572295.1 uncultured Verrucomicrobiota bacterium | reverse complement strand
TCGTCATCAATGGCGGCCTCATGGGCGCCAACGCGTACTTCTTCCTCGGCGCGGTGAATTGGCTGATGGACCGCGACATCGCCATGGCCATCACCGCCCCCCCCCTCCCGGAATTGCAACTGGTGATGAATGCCCGCCAGTTGCGACAACTTTTCTGGACGGCCGTGGTGGCGCTGCCCGGCGCGGTGGCCGTCCTGGGCTGGCTGGCCATCTGGCGGCGGAGGCGCTGACCGTGAACTTTCGGCTAACCGGTTTTCTGGCGCTGCTGGCCGCCTTTCTCGGGGCGTTGATCCTGCTGTGGGATGGCGATGAAAACACCACGAGCGCCCGGCTGGAACAGGCGCGCCGCGCCTTCCGCTTTGATCCCGCGCGCGTGGACCGCCTCCTGATTGAGACCGGCGAACTCACCATCGAATGCCACCGCGACGAACGCGAATGGCGCGTCGTCCGCCCGCTGGCCGCGCGCGCCGACCCCATCGCGCTCGAACGGCTGCTCGGCGCGCTGCAAGAGTTGCCGCGCGGCGATATTCTGCTGCCGCCGCCGCGCCCCGAAGGCGCCTTTGCACCCTTTGGTCTGGAACCGCCGCGCGCCACGCTCTCGCTTGTTTCCGGCGCGCTCACCAACCGCATTCTGATTGGCCGCCGCACCCCGCTGGGCGATGGCATCTATGTGCGCCAAGCCGACCAGCCCGCCCTCGCCCGCCTGAATCTGACGCTGCTGGATTTGCTGCCCACCAGCGCCGATGCCCTGCGCGACCGCTCGCTGCTCGCCGGCGCGCCCGCCGATATTGTCCGGGTCGATATCCGCGGCCCCGCCGGCTACGTGCAACTGGCGCGTGACGACGCCGGCGCCTGGCGGCTCTACCAGCCGTTCACCGCGCGCGCGGCCACGCCGCTCGTCACCGCCATCATCGAAAAAATGCTGGCCTGCCGCATTGTCCAGTTTGTGCAGGACACCGTCAGCGACTTGGCGCCCTACGGCCTCGATAGCCAAAGCGCCGTGACCGTGGTGTTCAATACCGATTCCGGCAACGGCTCGCAAATGTTGGCCCTGGGCGACCCGCTCCCCAACGACCCCACCCTGGTCTATGCCCGCTTGCAGGGCGAAAATTCCATTTACGCCGTCCCCGCCGAAACCCGCCAAGCCTTGCTCGTCCACCCCGAGGATTGGCGCGACCGCCGCTTGCCCGGACTCGATGCCGATACCATCGCCCGCCTGCGCCTGGAAACGGCTGCGGCCACCCTCGAACTGCAACAGGATGCCAACGATACGTGGCAAATCATCACGCCACTGCGCGTGGCCGCCAATCCCGTGGCGATTCAGGACTTGCTGCGCGCGTGGGCCGATGTGCGCCTGGACCCCGCGCCCGATCTCGCCACCAACTGGCCGCCGTGGACGCGCCTGATCCGCATTACGCCGCGCGCCGCCAAAGCCACGCCGCTCACCATCCAGATGGCCCCCATCCCCGATGATCCCGCCGCCTGCTGGCTCGCCATCGAAGGCGAATCCGCAGTGAGCCGCGCCACGCCCGCCACGCCGTTGACCACCACGCTCGACCCGCTGCGCTACCACACGCTGGATATGGTGGCCGTGCCGGCGGACGATATCGAACGCATCCGCCTCGTCACCCCCACCCAGGACATCACGCTGGAACGCGATGCCACCACCAGCTCCTGGAGCCCCCCCTCCCCCTGGGCCGACCGCTTGCTGGTGGTCCTGGCCCCGTTACGCGCGGAAAGCATCGTCCCCGCCGCCGAAGCGCCCGCCGATGCCGTGGACACCGCCCAGCCGTTCCTCCTGCTGACCATTCAGCAGCGCGGCCAAAGCGGCTTGGCCACCACCCTCACCGTGGGCCGAACGGCCACGCCCGACGGCGCGCGCTACGCCACCCTGCGCGGCCGCGATTTCCTCTTTATCCTGCCCGCCTGGACCATCGAGGCGCTTTTGCCGCCCGCGGAATCGCCATGAGAACCATCCGCATCCATCTGGACGCGCACGCGCATATCTATCCTTATTATGACGTGCCCCGCCTGCTCGTGGCCGCGCTCGATCAGATGCCGCGCCACGCGCCGACCGATCTGCGCGTCCTGGCGTTGGCCGAGCGCGCGGAGTGTTCGTTTTTTCAGGCGCTGGCCCAGGATGAAATCCGCTTGCCCGGCAACCACTGGCGGATCATCGCGTGGGACCCCGATGGCGGGGTCAAGGTGCGCCACCGGCGCGACCAGCGCGAGCTGTGGATCGTGGCCGGCCGCCAGTTTGTCACGGCCGAACGTTTGGAGCTGAGCGCGCTGTTCAGCGATGCCCCCCACGCCGATGGCCAGCCGGCCGCGACGCTCGCGACGGCGATCCTGGCCGCGGGCGGCCTCCCCGCGCTCAACTGGGCGCCGGGCAAGTGGCTGTTCGCGCGGGGAAAAACCGTGAAAACCCTGCTGCGGCAATTTTCGCCGTCGCAACTGGTGCTGGTGGATTCCGCGCTGCGCCCGTGGGGATGGCCCGCGCCGGGGGTATATCGCGCGGCGCGCCGCGCCGGCCGCGCGGTGTTGGCGGGTTCCGACCCGCTGCCTTTCGCCGGCGAAGAAATCCGCGCCGGCTCCTACCATTGCACCTTCACCATCCCCGCGCTGGCCGATGCCTCCCGCCTGGTGGCTGATCTCAAAACCGCGTTGATGGCCAGCCCGCGCGACTTGCACTGGGCGGGGCATCGCGGCTCGCCCGCCACGGTGTGGCAACGCCTGCGCCGCCATGCGAACTCCCCCCCTCCCGCGTCAGGCGGAGAATAACCTCAGCGCGTGGGCCCCCAGTGCGGGCCCAGCGGCCAATACACGAAGAAGGACGGGCCCACCAACGCCTGCTCCGTCACCGGCCCAAAGTAGCGGCCATCCAAGCTGGAATAGGTATTGTCCCCAAACGGCAGAAATTCCTTCTCGCCCACGTGAAGCTCCGACTCCGCCGAGTAGAGCAGCGCGCCGGGGCGCGTCACATAGCCGGGGGCCTGCGGATTTTTCGCGCGGCGGCGGAAGGGTTCCGGCTCCGTGATCGCCACGCCATCCGCCACGAGCTGCCGGTCCCGAATCGCGATGGTTTCCCCCGGCAACCCCACCAGCCGCTTGATGTAAAAAGTGTTGGGCGCAATGCCCAACCGCTCTTTGCCGGGAATGTAGTTGGTGTCGAACACCACAATGTCGCCGCGCTGCGGCCGCCGGTGGTTGTATTGGACTTTGTTGACGAAAATATGGTCGCCCTGCCGCACCCGGCCGGAAGCAATGAGCTGGCCCTGCGTCACGCGGTCGCCGGGCTGCGCGTGGAGTTTCATGCTGCGTTCGGGGTCCACTTGGGAGCTGTCGGGCAGCATGGCCAGGCGCAACGGGTACAGCTCCAAACCGATGCGATAGGTGACTTGGTCGTTCACGACCCCGGCATATTCCAGCCGGCCGGAATTGCGCGCGCGCACCTCCACATAGCGCTCGCCAAACAGGACCAGCCCCACCAGATTCAGCGGCGGGCGGTCGTACCAGCGCCGCCCCTCCTGCGGGACGGCGGTCACTCCGTTGAGCGTGGGCTGCATCGAGCCGGTGGGGATTTTGAAGGGCTGAATAAAATACGTGCGGCAGGCCATCGCCAGCGCAATGGCCACCACGAGCACTTCCACATTTTCGCGCCACATGGGGAATGAACGGGGGGGCATGAGCTGCTCGGCGGCGGCCAGCGCCGCTTCGCAGGCTGCGGGCAGGCCGGCCCAGTCCCGCGCCGCCCATCCCGCCGCCAACTGGCCGGCCGCCGCGCGGGCCGCCGCGATGTGTTCCGCCGGGGCGATGTCCTCGCGCATGTTCAGGGCATGACGCACCACATGCTGCGCCTGCTGCACATTCTTTTTCAGCCGCCGTCTGGCCAGGAAATTCATGCCGCCCCGCTCCTATTGCTTGCTCTTGAGCACCGCGATGAAGGCTTCTTGCGGAATGCCCACCTTGCCAAATTGCTTCATGCGCTTTTTGCCTTCCTTTTGCTTTTCCAGCAGCTTGCGCTTGCGCGTGATGTCGCCGCCGTAGCACTTGGCGGTCACGTCCTTGCGATAGGGCCGCACCGTGGTGCGCGCGATGATCTTGGCGCCCAGCGCGGCTTGAATCGCAATGGCGAATTGCTGCGGCGGAATCAGGTCCACCAGCACTTCGCAAATCTGCCGCCCGCGCGCTTCGGCTTTGTCGCGGTGGACAATGCAGGCAAAGGCCTCCACCGGTTCGCCGTGCACGAGAATATCCAGTTTCACCAGATCATCGGCGCGGTAATCGGCGGGTTCGTAATCCATCGAGGCATAGCCCCGCGAAATGCTTTTCAGCCGATCATGAAAATCAATCAGGATTTCGTTGAGCGGAATGATGCACGTCAACATCACGCGCTTGGTGTCGAGGCTTTCGGTGCGTTCAATCTGCCCGCGCTTGTCCATCACCAGCTTCATCATGTCGCCGATTTGTTCCCCGAGACAAATCAGGAACAACTTGACGATCGGCTCTTCAATGGTCTCGAACTCGGTGGGGTCCGGCAGGAAAACGGGGTTGTCCACTTCGCGCACCGTGCCATCATTCATCCGGACGCGATACACCACCCCCGGATAGGTGGCGATGATGTCGCAATCGTATTCCCGCCGCAGCCGCTCCTGCACGATTTCCATGTGCAGCAACCCCAGAAAACCGCACCGGAACCCGAAACCCAACGCCACGCTGGATTCCGTTTGGCAGTGGAAGGAGCTGTCATTCAACGCCAGCTTTTCGAGTGAAAACTTCAGCTTCTCGTAATCGTCGGCATCCACCGGATACAGCCCCGTGAACACCATCGGGTGCATGGCCTTGAAGCCCGGCAAGGGATGCTCCGTGGGCGTGCGCGCCCCCGTCACCGTGTCGCCGATCATGATTTCCGCGGTGTTTTTGATGTTGGCCAGAAAATAGCCCACCTGCCCCGCGTGCAGCGCCGCCACCGGCTGCGGCCGCGGATTGAAAATGCCCACCTCCTGCACTTCGTAATTTTTGCCGGACCCCATCAGCCGGATGCGGTCCCCGCGCCGGATGGTGCCATCAAACATCCGCACATAAATGATGCCGCCGCGAAACGTGTTGTATTCCGAGTCAAACACCAGCGCGCGCAAGTCGCCCGGATACTTGGACTCCGGCGGCGGAATGCGCGCCACCAGCGCCGCCAACACCGCCGCCACCCCCGCGCCGGTTTTGGCGCTGATGTGGAAACATTCCTCGCGCGGAATCGCAAACATATCTTCGATCTGCCGGGCCACCCCCTCCGGGTCCGCCGCCGGCATGTCCGTTTTGTTGAGCACCGGAATGATTTTGATGTGCGAGGCCACCGCCAGAAAGGCGTGCGCCACCGTCTGCGCCTCCACCCCCTGCGTGGTATCCACCACCAGCAGCGCCCCCTCACAGGCGGCCAGACTGCGGCTGACTTCATACGAAAAATCCACGTGTCCGGGCGTGTCAATGAAGTTGAACTCATAAACCCGGCCATCGTCCGCGGTGTATTTCATCGTCACCGGATGCGCCTTGATGGTGATGCCGCGCTCGCGCTCCAAATCCATGTCATCCAGCAACTGGTCGCGCTGCTCGCGTTTGGTCACCGCGCCGGTCAGCTCCAGCAGCCGGTCGGAGAGCGTCGTTTTGCCGTGGTCAATGTGCGCAATGATGCTGAAATTGCGGATCAAGGTCAGATCGTGCGCCGGTCCGGGGCTGGCGGCCGCGGGCGGCGCGGGGCGGGGGTCGGTGTTTTCCTTGTAAAATTTCATGGCAGTCACTACGTCTGAATGAGTTGGCTGGCCGCCCCGTTCAAGAGCCGGCCGTCCGCGCGGATTCCAGTTGCCAGCGCATCTCGGCAATCGCGTCGCGCATATTGGCGGCCTGGAACAGGAAAGACCCCGCCAACAGAATGTTGGCCCCGGCCGCCACGCACCGTGCCCCGGTCTCCGCATTGATGCCCCCATCCACCGAAATATCCACCCCCGGCCACCGCTGCGCCACATCCGCAATCTTGGCCAAGCCGCCGGCCAGAAACGCCTGCCCGCCAAACCCCGGATGCACGGTCATGATCAACACCTCGTCCAACCAATCCTCGTAGCCCGGCAGCGCCGTCACCGGCGTCTCCGGGCACAGCGTCAGCCCCGCCCGTTTGCCGGCCGCCCGAATCTCCCGCAACGTGGCCGCCAGATCACAGGGCGCCTCCACATGAATGAGCACGGTATCCGCCCCGGCTTCCACGAAACGCGGCGCATAGAGGTCCGGGCGCATGACCATCAAATGGACACTCAAATGGGCCTGCGGAACCGCCGCGCGTACCGCCCGCAAAATGTCCGGCCCCATGGTCAGGTTCGGCACAAAATGCCCGTCCATGATGTCCACATGCAACCCATCCGCCCCCGCCTCCATCGCCGCGCGGCAATCCTCCGCCAAATAGCCCATGCGCGCCGAAAGAATGGAGGGCAGGATCAGAATGGAAGAAGATTTCATTGGGGGGAGTATAGGAGGAACGGAGTCGGGTAGTATAGTAGGAAAATCAGGCCATAGACCGCGCAATGCCCTTGGCATAGGCGACCAGCAAGCGGCCAACCTCATCGAATAACGCCATCGCCATGGGGTCGGTTCGGTAACCCAAATCTTTGGCCAAGGTGAGATCATACCGGCACTCCTCCGCTGACCCTTGGCTGATGTGCAGGAAGCGCAACTTGTCGGCATGGCCCCGCTTACGGAAACCCTCGGCAAATTTGGCGGCCACGGATACCGCCGCCCGTCGGAACTGAACGGTTAGACCGTAGATCTCCTCGCGTGGAAACATTTTTGTCAGACGGTAGACCAAGAGAACGAACTGATGCGCTTTTTGCCAGACCACAAGATTCTCAAAACATTTTGCCGCCGCCCGTTCACCCATTCTCTCCCTCCCAAACTCTTCCATCCCTACCCTCCTCCACTCCTACACTCCCACACTCCTCATCTCCCCTTCTTCGCCGCCACCCACCCCGCCGCCGCGCCGGTCAGCAGGCCGGTAAAATGCGCCGCATTGGCCGCCGGCCCCAGCAGCCCGAACACACCCAATCCCAGAAAAACCAGCAGCACGCCATAGGTCACGGGCGAAATCACCGGATACGTCCACCCGGTCAAACGCTGGCGTACCCCGTAATACCCCAGCATTCCGTACACCACCCCATTCATGCCCATCAACGCCCCCCCCACCGCCGCATATTGCGCCAGATTGGTCGCCACCGCCAGCAGGCCCAGCAACAGCAGCAAATGACGCGTGCCCAGCCGCGCCTCCAACACTCCGCCCAACTCCTGCAACCACAGCACGTTGATCAACAGTTGCCAGAGCGAATAATGCAGGAAAACCGGCGTAATCAGCCGCCAAATCTGCCCCCCGGCCAGCGCCTGCCACAAGGCTCCGGCGGAGAGCCAATCCCCGGCTGGCCCCGCCGCAGCAAGGTTCAGCCAGCGGACCCATTCCGTTTCGGCCCCCAGACGGCCGAACAGCCCCACCACAAGACAAATGCCAATCACCCCGAACGTGCCCCGGCCGCGCGCCACGCGCGCCCGCTGCCGCTGAGCCCGCAGTTGAGTATCCGGCACCGCCGCCGCCTGCTGCTCTTCGCGCCGCCGCTCTTTGGCCGCATCCTGCGCCCGATAAAACTCTTCCGCCGCCGGCATGCTGAGGAACCGTGATAGCAACGCCCGCCCCTCATCCACCCGATCCTCATCCACCACCCAAACCCGCCACGCCTCGCCCGCGAGATCCTCCACCTCCGCCGCAATATCGCGTACATACAGGTAATCCGCGAAAACCCGAGCCTGCTCTTCCGTTTCCAACTGCCCAATTGGTCTCATATTTCGCGCGCACCTTACCCCGCCCTTCTCCCCCACGCAATAGTTTTGACACCCCGCCACCGGCCCCCGCCGCGCCACGAAAATCATGCCGGGCTCCTGCGAATAGTATTGTCCCGCCGCTCCCGGCAAACTAGATTCGGACAGCCATGGACTCCAACGCGTTTATTCTTCGCAAGGCCACGCTGGCGGATCGCCAACAGATTTGGGAATGGGCCAACGACCCAACCATGCTGCGCTTTGCCTTTCAGACAACCGCCCCCGTGCCCTGGGATGTCCATTGCCGGTGGTTCGCGGATACATTGTCCGAAACCAAGCGCACCCAATACATCGTGGAATCACCGGATCACCAGCTCGTCGGGCAAATTCGATTCGAGCAGAACGGGGATCATGCCATCGTCTCCGTTTTTCTGGCGCCGGCATTCCGGGGGAAAGGCTTGGCGGCACCGGTGATTCAACTGGGGACCACCCGCTATGGCACCGAAAAGGGTGTCAAACACTTCGTGGCTTGGATCAAACTGGAGAATGAACCCTCCCGCCGGGCCTTTCTGGCCGCAGGCTATATCCCAGACAGCCAACAGCACGAGTTCGCCGGCCAACCCGCCTGGTGCCTGCGCCACCATACCCCATTATCCTAAAACCAGCCCCCCCCATCTGTACGCTTTTTGGGGGATCATCAGGTTTGAGGCGGGGCGGCGGGGTGGAAATCCCTTTTACGCCCTTGACGGCACAACACAAATCCCTATGATGCCAGCTCGTTTCAAGGAAGAAGGTAGGAGATGAAAGCAGCCCTTTTAGAAAAAGTAGAACAGAGCCAACTGAAGGAAAAAGTTCCGCTGTTCAGGATTGGCGATTCCGTTCGCGTGCACGTGAAGATTAAGGAAGGCGACAAGGAGCGCGTGCAGGTGTATGCCGGCACCGTGATTGCGCGCAATGGTGGCGGGGCCAATGAGACGTTCACCGTGCGGCGTATTTCGTTTGGCGAAGGCGTCGAACGCGTGTTCCCCGTGCATTCGCCTTACGTGACCAAGGTGGAAGTGGAACGCCGCGGAGCCACCCGGCGGGCCAAGCTGTATTACATGCGCAAGCTGACCAGCAAACAAAGCCGCCTGAAGGAAATCAAAGACAACCAGGCTTGAGCCGCTTGGTGGCGAGTCCCCCGTGCTGCGCTTCGAACAAGAAGCTTGGGCCGGGGGATTTTTGTATGCAGCGGGGGTGGATGAGGCCGGGCGTGGGCCGCTGGCGGGCCCCGTCGTGGCGGCGGCGGTTTTGTTTGATCGCCCTTTTCTGGAATCCGACGCGGCCGATGTGTTGTCCGGATTGGATGATTCCAAAAAGCTGTCCGCCGCCCGGCGTCATTTTTTTCACGACGTGCTGACCGCGCATCCGCGGGTGCATTGTGGTGTGGGCACCGCCAGTGTGGCGGAGATTGATCAACTGAATATTCTGCGCGCCACGCATCTGGCCATGGCGCGCGCGCTGACCAACCTGACCCCGGCGCCGGATTATGCGTTGGTGGACGGGCTGCCGGTGCGCGGCCTGCCGGTGCCGCACCGCGCCATCGTGGGGGGCGATGGCCGTAGCTGGTCCATCGCGGGGGCGAGCGTGGTGGCCAAGGTCACGCGCGACCGGCTGATGGTGGCGCTGGCTGCGGAGTATCCGGCATACGGCTTTGAGCGTCACAAGGGTTATGGCACCGCAGCCCATTTGGCGGCGTTGCACCGTCACGGCCCCTGCCCGATTCATCGGCGGTCATTTGCACCGGTGGCCCAGCGTATTCTGGAGTGGTGAGATGTTGCGGACTTGGCTGGCGGCATTGTTTCGGAAAACGGCACTTCCGGCCACGCGGCGTAGCGGGATCTGGGGCGAAGAGTTGGCGGCGCGTCATTTGCGCGCCAAGGGCTACCGCATTTTGGGCCGCAATGTGCGCTTCGGCCCGCGGCGCGAACTGGATGTGGTGGCGCGTGATCCGCAGACGAACACGCTGGTTTTTGTGGAGGTCAAAACCCGCAAGTCGGAAGTGTTCGGCCGGCCCATCACGGCGGTGAACCGGAGCAAGCGGCGGGCATTCGGGCGCGCGGTGGTGTGCTATTTGCGCAAACTGCGTCAACGGCCCGCCCATGTGCGCTTCGATGTGGTGGAGGTGGTCGGAGAGCCCGGCGACACCGCGCCCACCATCCGGCATATTGCGAATGCTTTTTCGTTGCCGCCGGGGTATCGTCTCCCTGAATAAGATGAAGGGATGGCCTGTCAGCGGAGTGGTTATTGGCGTGATGGGCGTCCTGCTGCTGCGCGCCCCGGCGGCGCTGTGGGACGAGTGGGAGCTGGACTTCTCGCAAATATCCGAGGCCGGTCAGGAAATCATTGACCGGTTTGCGCCGGAGGCTTTTCGTGAACGCTATCGGTTCGCCACCGCCGCAGAACTGAGCGAGTACTTTTCGCCGCTGCAGACTGCGCTATGGGGCGATAGCGTGGACGAGCTTGCGGCCATGGCGCCCCAGGCGCGGCAGGCGCTGCCGCTGTTGCGCGAATCGCCGCAGACGCAAGCCTACGCGGACTGGCTGGAAGCGCGGCTGGATTTCTTTGAAATGGCGGACGAAGCAACGCACGTCATCCCGGCTCCCGCCGCACCGCCCGCACCGCTCCCCGTGCCCCCCCCACCCAGCACGCCGCAGCCACCGCCGTCGGCAACCCCGCCGCCAGCGCCATCGCCAACGCCGCCGCCCACCACCCGCCCCCCCCCGGCACCCGTGCGGCCCCCGCCCCCGCCACCCGCCACCGTAAAAGCGCGCAACAGCTACGTGGAAAACAAGCAAGTGTGGGTGCGCAAGCTGGCCAACCGTCCGGCGCCGGCGAACGCCGCCGCGCTGCTGCCCGACATCAAACGAGCCTTCCAGGCGGCGGGGATTCCGGCGCAATTGGTCTGGCAGGCCGAGGCCGAATCCAGCTTCAACCCGGCGGCGCGCAGTCCGGCGGGCGCAGTGGGCCTCTTTCAATTTATGCCCGCCACCGCGCAACAAATGGGCCTGCGCTTGACGCCGGAAGACGAACGTCTCGATGCCATCAAGAATGCCCAAGCGGCGGCGGCGCACCTGAAACAACTGCATGGCCGCTTCGGTGATTGGCAGTTGGCGCTGGCCGCGTATAACTGCGGCGCGAGCCGCGTGGCCCAAGCCCTGCGCCGCACGGGCGGCAAAACGTTTGACGACATCCATCACAACCTGCCCGCCGAAACCCGGATGTATGTCCCCAAAATCGCGGCGTTGATCCACCTGCGGGAAAACATCAGCTTGGATGTTTTGTGAGGCGGCCCGCCCCGCCCGCCCCAGCCGGCGCCGGAAACGGATAGATCGTTTTACGCCACCCCATACTTTCCTGCCTTTAGGGGATTGCGCCCCCCATGGTTCTCCGCTAGCATTCCCTTCGATTTTTAGCAACCAAACCAAAGGAACAAAAAAGATGAAGCCCATCGAGATGCTCAAGTCCATTGAGAAATTGAACGCCTCCCTGTACGGCAAGGATTTCCTGCTCACCTGGGACAAGTCCCTCCCCGAACTCAAACTGATTTTGCAAACGGCCGCACTGCTCAAGACCCTCTATGAGCAGAACGTCTCGCTGCGCGTGTTTGATTCCGGCCTGGCCATTTCCAACTTCCGCGACAACTCCACGCGCACGCGCTTCTCGTTTGCCTCCGCCGCCAATCTGCTCGGCTTGACGGTGCAGGACCTCGACGAGGGCAAGTCGCAGATCGCGCACGGCGAAACCGTCCGCGAAACCGCCAACATGATTTCCTTCCTCACCCAAATCATCGGCATCCGCGATGACATGTATCTCGGCGCCGGCCACACCTACATGAAGGAAGTCGGCGAAGCCCTCGACGACGGCTTCCAAAATGGCGTGCTGCCGCAGCGCCCCGGCATCGTCAATCTGCAATGCGACATTGATCACCCCACGCAGGCCATGGCCGACCTCGCCTGGCTCAAGGAACACTTTGGTTCGTTGGAAGCCCTGCGCGGCAAGAAGATTGCGATGACCTGGGCCTATAGCCCGTCGTATGGCAAGCCGCTCTCCGTGCCGCAGGGCATCATCGGGCTGATGACCCGCTTCGGCATGGATGTGGTCCTGGCCCACCCCGAAGGCTACGACCTCATTCCCGATGTGGTGAAACTGGCCGGCCGGCAAACCAAGGCAACCGGCGGCTCCTTCAAGCAGGTGACCTCCATGGAAGAAGCCTTCGCCGGCGCGGACATTGTCTATCCCAAGTCGTGGGCGCCGTACAAGGTGATGGAAAAGCGCACCGTCCTGCTGAACGCGAACGACACCGACGGCCTCAAGGCCCTGGAGAAGCAGTGCCTTGCGCAGAATGCCAACTTCAAGAACTGGGAATGTGACGAAGCCAAGATGAAGCTGACCAGGAAGGGCGAAGCCCTCTACATGCACTGTCTGCCGGCGGACATCACCGACATCTCCTGCCCGGCTGGCGAAGTTTCCGCCAGCGTGTTCGAGAAATACCGCATTCCCACCTACAAGGAAGCCGGCTACAAGCCCTACGTCATTGCCGCCATGATGCTGACCAACCGCTTCGCGGATGTGACGGGCACGCTGGCGGATCTGATGCGCTACCCGATGGAGCGCATGCTGGATGTCAGCGTGGCGGGCCTCGCCCCGGTGAAAAAAGCGGCGGCCAAGAAGCCCGCGGCCAAGGCGAAGAAGGCCGTGAAGGCTGTCAAGAAAGCGGCCGCGCCGGTTAAGAAGAGCGTCAAGAAGGTCGCCAAGAAGTCGGCCAAAAAAGCCCGCTAGCGCATTTGAAGAAATCATGTGGCCGGGAGGTCGCCGCGAATTGGGCCTGGCCGAGGAAGGCGAAGCAGGAATCGCAACGCTATTTCGATGCAGCCTGACAACGGCCAAGCCCAATGCAGTAGACGAAACGGCTACATCATTGATGAAAATGCGCTAATTCCCGCAAACGCGGCCCGCATCATGGGCGCGTGTCTGACCGGGCCGTTGGCTGGCACCGGGGGCACGCGCCTCCAGTGTGCAGCGAAAGCGAGGTGGCGACAGGGAATCTCGGCTCGCTTATCGCAACGCTGGGCGGCGCGCGGCTTTCAGGCGGCCTGCCACAGCGTCACGGCCAGCACCGCCAGCCCCAAGGCAATCCGGTACCAGCCGAAGCCTTCCAAGGTGTGGGAAGAAATCAGGCGCATGAGCCAGCGAATGGCCAGCCGGGCCACGATGAATGACACCGTGATGCCGACCACATAGGGCAGCCAATCGGCGCGCTGCAACGTGGGCAGGCCCTTGTATAAATCGTAGGCCCCCGCCAACAGAAGCACGGGGACGGCGGCAAAAAAGGAATATTCCGTGGCGGTTTGGCGGCTCAACTTCAGCAGCCGGCCGCCGAGAATCGTGGCCATGGAGCGCGACGTTCCGGGAATCATGGCCGCACATTGAAACAAGCCGATGCCGAGCGCGCGTTTCCAGCCCAACGCATCCACGCCCTCGTCCTGGTGTGCCGGCAGCCAACGCTCCAGCACAATCATGGCCACGCCGCCCACCACCAAGGCGCCGGCAATCACGCCGGGATTGAACAGGTGTTGCTTGATCACGCCGTGCGCCAGCAGGCCCAGAATCATGGCGGGCAGCGTGGTCAGGAACAACCACCACAGGCCGCGCCAACCGGCGAATCCGGTGGCTGCGCGCAGGTGCGCGAGCCGCGCGAAACGGCGGTGATATTCCACCAGCACCGCCAGCACGGCACCCGACTGGATGACGACTGCGAAGCTCTCATGCAGCGTTAGCCCCAGACCGTGCTCCACCAAAATAAGATGGCCGGTGGATGAAATCGGCAGGTATTCCGTGATGCCCTCCACCAGCCCCATCAGGGCCGCGAGCAGGCTGGTCGTCCATGAACTCATCAGGATGCCACCGGCTCCTACAGCTCAATGTGGAACGCGGTGCGCGCTTGAATGTCGGCGGCAATGCGGTTCACGATCTCATCGCTGACCGGCTGGTTCACCTTGATGATTGCCAGCGAGTGGAGCCCCTTGGAATCGTGCGGATTGCGGACATCATCAATGTTGACCCCTTCGGCGGCCAGGGCGGCGCCGATTTGGCCCAGAACACCGGGGCGGTCTTCGTAGATGAACACCACCCAGTTGCCGGCCGGCTCGACATACAGTTTATCGAAGTCGTTGATGCGCGACACAAGGAGGTTGCCTTCTTCCACGGTGCCGCGCACACTGGCGCGGGCCAGATGTTCCGCGTCAATATTGCCGGTCAGGTCAATCGTGATGGAGTTGGTGTAGGCCTTGTGGTCGTCGGTGACGCGGTCCACATAATCCACGCCCATGTCCGCCAAAAATGCCAGCGTGGCCTTGTGGTCGAGCGTGGGCTCATAATCGGCGCTCAACCCCGCAGTGACGGGTGTCAGCAGCCATTTGGCATACGGTTTGAGCGAGCCATAAAAACTGGTTTCCACCAATTTGAGCTGGCGGTCCGGACCGAGAACGCGCCGGCAAATCCGGGCCAGGACGTTGGCCAAACGGCCAAAGGCGGGGTCCAGGCCGGCAGGCACATCCCGATTGACCACGGCGCTGGTGATGCCGCGATCATCCAGGTCCATCAGCTCCTGGGCGGCCATTTCGGCGGCCTTGCGGTTGGCCTCGCGCGTGCTGGCGCCCAGATGGGGCAGCATCAGGTCGGCGATATCCGCCACGCTTTTCTGCCCGGACTCATCCTTGGCATAGACATCGTTCAGAAAGCGAATCGGAAGGGCGGCCTTGACCTCGCGCAAATCCGCCTCGTTGATGACTCCCGCGCGCGCGCAGTTGATCAACGTGGCGCCGGGCTGCATCCGGTTGAGCAACACGCGATTCACCAGCCCGCGGGTTTCATCATTTTCCGGAATGTGCAGCGTCACGTAATCCGCCCGGGAAAACAGTTCCGGCAGGCTGGTCAGCTCGATGCCCAGCGCGGCCGCCTTTTCCGCCGAGGTGAAAGGATCGTAGCCCAGCAAGGTCATGTCAAAGCCGGCGAGCCGTTTGGCGACCAGTTGGCCAATGTAGCCCAGCCCCACAATACCCACGGTTTTGCCGGTCAATTCCGTGCCCATGAAGGCGGACTTTTGCCATTCGCCGGCGCGGACGGAGGCATCGGCGGCGACCAGGTGGCGCGCGTCGGCCAGCATCATGGCCACCACTTCTTCGGCGACGGCGTTGGAGTTGGCGCCGGGGGTGTTCATGACATCCACCCCTTTTTTGCGCGCGTGACGAATATCAATGGTGTTGTAGCCCGCGCCCGCGCGGACAATCACCTTCAAATTGGGGGCGGCATCCATGATCTCCGCCGTGATTTTCTCGCTGCGGACAATCAGGGCGTGCGCGTCCGGATTATCGCGCACCAACTGGGCAATATCCGCCTTGGGGACTTGCACCACGGCGTAGCCGCCATGGGCTTCCAGCATCGTTTTGGCCACGGCATCCAGCGCGGTGGGAATCAACACCTTCTTCATCTCTTTTCCTTTCGTCGTTTGAAACAGAGATGCGCACAACATACGCCGTCGGGTTGGGCCGCGCAAGCGTCTTGACCCGCTGGGGGCGCTTGCGTAATGTTCCCCGCATGTTGTCATCCGCTTTCATCCGCCGTGGCCTGGGCTGGCTGGGCCTCCTGCTGGTCTGGGGCGCGGCCATGCTCCCCCGCCCGGCGGCGGCGGCCGCCAAGCCCTACGTGGAACAGGCCCCGCAGCGCGGGTTCCACCTGTTTCTCCACGCCAAGCAAAAAACCCCCACGGCCCAATGGGACTATGTGCAGGATTTGGCGCGTGCCGGCCGGGACCGCGCGGCGGCCAAGCAGGCGCTGGCGCTGCGAATGTATTGGCCCAATGCCCCCGAAGCCCCGCTGGCCCAAATGTTCTATGCCCGCCATCTGGATCGCCGCCAAAACATTCGGGAGGCTTTTGATGCCTACCAACACCTGGTGGATCACTATCCCGGACGATTCGAGTTCGACGAACTCATCAGCCGCCAAATGCAACTGGCGAAAGCGTTGATGAATCTCAAAAAAGGCCGGTTCTTATTCCTCCCCGGTTTCACCGCGCCCGAACGCGCCATCCCGATGCTGGAAAAGATTGTCGCCAGCGCGCCGGAAAGCCCGTTGGCCGCCGAGGTCTTTTATTGCATCGGCACGGCCCATGAACGCACCTATGAATATGAGCAGGCCATTGATGCCTACTTCACGGTGCTGAATCGGTTTCCGGACAGTCCCTTCGCCGAACAAGCCGGCTATTCGCAGGCGCAGTGCCACATCAAACTGGCGCAGGAATTGCCCAACGACAGCCGCGCGCTGGAAACCGCCAGCGCGGCCTGCACCCTGTTCTTGCAGCGTTTTCCGGACTCCGCGCAGCAGGAAGAAGTCGCCGCCAGCCAGGCGCGCTTGCGGCAGTTGCAGGCGGATAACGCCTACGCCAGCGCGCGGTACTACGACCACATCCTGCGCAAACCGGAAGCCGCCCTGATTGCCTATCGCCATTTTCTGGCTCTGTATCCCCACGCCGCGCAGGCCGCCGAAGCCAAACAGCGCGTGGCGCAACTCGACCCCGCCACAGCCCCACGGGAGAACTAGCATGAAACGCCTCGCCCTCATTCTTGTCGCGGCCATGACTTGCCTGACTGGCGGTTGCGTCCAGTATCGGCTGGGCTCCATGCTGCCCGCCGACATTCGCACCGTCTATATCCCCACCTGCGACAATCAAACCAGCGAGCCGCTCATCGAGCAGGACGTCACGCAATCCATCCTCTCGCAGATTCAAATGGATGGCTCCCTGCGCGTGGCCACGGAAGACATCGCCGACTCCGTGTTGCGCATCACCCTCACCAAGTTCTGGCTGGAACCGACGGCCTACAACGCCGGCGAAAGCTCCACGGCCAACCAATATCGCATGAGCATCCGCGCCTCATTCGTCCTGCAGCGCAAGTCCACCGGCGCGGTGGTGGTCGAAACCCCGGCGGTGACCGGGTGGTATGACTTCGATTTCATGGGCGACATGTCGTCTTCCAAGAGCGTGGCGTTGCGCCCGGCGGCGGATGATTTGGGCCGGCGCATCGTCAACCAAATCGTGCAATATTGGCCCTAGCGGAGCGGCAAATGAAAGAACGGGAAGAAGGCGACACGCTCACACTGGATTTCAACAAGCTGACCAAGGCCGTCACGTCCTGTCCGGGCGTCATTCCGGTGGCCGTGCAGAATGCGGATACCCGCGAGGTGATTCTGGTGGCCTACACCAACGAAATCGCCATGAAAAAAGCCTTCGCCGAGCGCAAGGCCATTTTCTGGAGCACCTCGCGCAACGAACTGTGGGAAAAGGGCAAAACCTCCGGCGAAACCTTCGAGCTGCTGGAGGCGCGCGTGAATTGCGAGCAGAACTCGCTGGTCTATCTGGTGCGGCCGCGCCGGGGCGGCATTTGCCACACCCGGAACCAAGCCGGTCAGCCGCGCAACTGCTATTATCGGCGGGTGGACTTGCCAACCGGGCAATTGGTCAATCTTGACCCCTGAAGACCAATGAACGCCCCCGCCCCAGCCCCCCCCCCTCACGATCCGGCGCGCGTTGCGGCAAATCGGCGAATCCTCACCTTCGTTGTTCTGTTCATGTTGCTGTTGGGCGGTTCCGTGTGGCTGGTGTTGCATCAGGAAAAGGTGCGCGGCCGCTTGATTCAACCGCCGGAACCCATCGTGCCCGATGCCGAAACGCCCGCGCCACCCAAGCCGAGCCTCGCCCCACCCCCGCCGCCCGCCGCCAAGCCGGTATCACCCGCGCTTGCCCAATCGGAGCAAATGGAAGCCGCGCTGCTGGCCTATCGGGAAGCGGGCGAGTTTTTGGTGGCCAAGCAATTCGGCCCGGCGGAAGAGCGCGCGCTGGCCGCGTTGCAGGCCTATCCCAAATTGGCCGGCGCGCAACGCATTCTGGGGCTCATTTATATTCAGCAGGGCAATTTTGATCGGGCCATTGCGGTGTTGGAAGCCGCGCTGCGCAACGAGCCGTTCAATCCCGAGGCGCTCACGAATCTGGCGTTTGCCTATCTGCAAACCCGCAATGCCGACCTGGCCATGGAACTCATTGAAACCTGCCGGCGGCTGCATCCTGATTACCAGCCCGCCCTGCTGCAAGAAGGCATCATGCTGTTGAGCCTGCCGCCATCCGCGCGCGCCGTCACGGTGTTGCGCGAAGCCGTCGCCGCATTTCCCGCGATGCCCGGACCGCGCAACAATCTGGCCATTGCCCTGGCGCGCATGGGGGATCGTGAAGCAGCCCGCGAACAGTTGCGGATCGTGTTGGAGATGGAAGCCGACAACGTCTCCGCGCTCTTCAACATGGGCGCGTTTTACGCGCAGGAAACCAATGCGCCGGCCGCCGTCATGTGGTTGCGGCGCGCCATCCCGCTGATTTCCCCGGCCAACATCCGTGATTTTTTCAACGATCCCGATTTGGCCAACATCCGCGGCACACCGGAATTCCTGCAACTCTTGCAGGAACTGGATCCGGCCGTCCCCGGCCCGTTGCCCTAGAAAATTTTCATCAATTTCGCCAATGATCTAGCGCGCGGCCGCTTGCAGCTCGGCCAGATTGGTGCGCCCTTCGTAGAGCGCCTTGCCGACAATCGCCCCACCGAGATTCGGTTTGTTTTGTTCCCGCAACCGGCGAATGTCATCCGCGGTGGTAATCCCCCCTGACGCGATGACCATGCATCCGGGCCCGACCACGTCGCACACCTCCGCCACGCCATGCACGTTGGGACCTTGCAACATTCCATCGGTGGCCGTGTCGGTGTAGATGATGGTTTGGATGCCGCTGGCGGCGGCGCGACGCGCCAGATCCACCGCCGTCATGCGCGATGTTTCCGTCCAACCCTTCACTTGCACCAAGCCATCCCGCGCATCAATACCCACCGCCAGGCGGTCGCCATATTTGACCGCCAGTTTGGCCAACGCCGCCATGTCTTCCAGCGCGCGCGTCCCCAGAATGGCGCGGCGCACCCCGCCAGCGAGCAGCGCTTCGATATCCTCATCGCGCCGCAGCCCGCCCCCGCATTCCACCGGAATGCCGGCGGCCTGCACCATCGCGGCGATCAGCTCGCCATGCACCGGGCGCCCTTGGAATGCGCCATCCAAATCCACCACGTGCAGCCACTGGGCTCCCTGCCGCGCCCAGTCCGCAGCTTGCGCCGCCGGATCACCGCCATACACCTTCACATCGTCCGCCCGCCCCTGGCGCAGGCGCACGCACTGACCGCCCTTCAGGTCAATGGCTGGCAAAATCACAATTTCGGTCATAGACGATCACCCCTCCGGCAGCCCGGCGCCTGGCGGCGCGCGCGGTTACAATATGCCCTTGCTGGAGGGCACGCCCTTGACCCGTGGATCATGGCGA
>CAZNGD010000005.1:0-20396 GCA_964572295.1 uncultured Verrucomicrobiota bacterium | reverse complement strand
GGCTCTACGGGCTGTGGCATTGGCGTCAGTTGGCCGCCGCGTGGAATAATGTGGCGGGCTGGTGTTTCGCCTTGGGGGCGGCCTGGGCGGTGGCCTCGGCGGCGTGGAGTTTTTATCCGCTGGGATCGGGGCGCGATTTGGTGAAATCGCTGCCCATGGTGGTGGCGGCGGTGTCGCTGCCGGCCATTTTTGACCGTCCGGCGCGCATTTGGAATGCGTTGCTGGTCAGCGCGGGCGTGGTGTCGTGGAAATTGGCGCTGGATTTGTGGCGGTTGTGGACGGCGCTGGGGTGGCCCGCGCTGCTGACCGAAGCGCGGTTTTATCATCCCTATTTGTACAACCATCCAAATGTGTCGAGCATGATGGCCGGTTGCGCGGCGCTGATTTTCGGCGTGCGGTTTTTGATGGGGGGCCAGCATCGTGGCTGGCGGGCGCTGCTGCTGCTGGGGCTGCTGGTGGATTTGGTGCATATCAAGGTGCTGGCCTCGCGCGGGCCGCAGGCGGTGTTTGCGCTGGTGGCGTTGAGTTTGCCGCTGGTGCTCGTGCCGAATCACCGGGTGCGGGCGTTGGTGGCCCTGCTGGCGGTGGCGATTGGCGTGGGCCTGTGGTGCGCGGCGGGTTCCATCAATCCGCGTTTTGAAGACCGCACCATGAAGCGCTACAACGACCGCGACGCCATCTGGGACCATTCGTGGCGGCTGATCACCCAGCGACCGGTGACGGGCTACGGCTTCGGCAAAAAAACCTTCGAGAAGGCGGTGTACGACAACCCGGAACAACGCGGGCCACGGGGACGCTTCCATTATCCGCACGCCCATTCCTATTGGCTGATGGTGCCATTCCAGGGCGGCCTGGTGGCGCTGGCGCTATGGGGGGGGGGCTGGCTGGCGTTGGGCGGCCGCCTGTCGCGCCGGATGTATCGCTGGACCGCCCAAGCGGCGCCGACGTGGCGCGCGCGGGTTCAGGCGCGGTTGCTGCCCGCGCTGCTCGGCGCGAGCCTGCTGTTTATTCTGGTGTATGGCCTCGCCGATTTTCCCGATAACGCGATTCGCCACGCGCAGTTTTATCTGCTGGGGCTCATCATGGCCCTGACGCGGCCGGCCGCCCCGGAGGCCGGCGCATGAAAATCAGTGTGCTCACCACGATTTACAATCGGCCCGAACATCTGCGGCTGCTGGTGGCCGCGCTCCAGGCGCAAACGCGCCGCCCGGACGAAATCATTGTGGCGGACGACGGTTCGAACGAGGAAACCACCGCCGCCATGGCGCGGCTGCTGCCTGCGGGCGGCATCCCCGCCCAAGTGGTGCGGCAGGAAAAAGACGGCTACCGCCTGGCCGCCGCGCGCAACATGGCCATCCGCGCCGCCACTGGCGATTATCTGCTTTTTCTCGACTGCGACATGGTGCCGCTGCCCGACATGCTGGCCACGCATGAACGGTGGGCGGAGCCGCGCCGCCTGCTGTGCGGGCATCGCGCGCTGTTGGACGAAGTCGCCACCGGGGCGCTGTTTGCCGCCATGCCCGCCCCCGCCGAGGCCGACTGGGAATTGGCATGGGCCGTGGCGGACAAAACCGAGCAGCAGGAGGCGGCGCGGCTGTTTGCCCGCTATGCCGCATTGCGCCGCTGGCATCTGGCGCGGGCGCACAAGCCCAAGCTCATCGGCTGCCATTTTTCGTTGTTCCGCGACGACGCACTGCGCGTGAACGGGTTTGACGAAAACTTCGTGGGCTGGGGCTACGAGGATGACGATTTTGCCCGCCGGCTCTACAAATCGGGCGTTGCGCCGTGGAGCGTGATTGCCGCCGCGCGCGCGATGCACCTGTGGCATCCCACGTTGGCACCCACGGCGCTGGCGCGGCAGCGCGACCGTCCCAACCGCGCGTATTTCCGACGGTGGCGGGTGCCGGCCTACTGCGCCAACGGCCTGCGCAAGGCGGGAGCCTGATGGCCTGGCAAGAGGCAACGCGGCTGGTGATGACCTGCGGGCGCGGTTGCGTGCCGGCCTTGTGCGGCGAGCTGCGCGCACTGGGGCACGAACCACGGGAAGTCTCGGCCACCGCCGTCGAGGTGACCGGCAATCTGCACGAAGCCATGCGCCTGAATCTGTGGCTGCGCACCGCCAACCGCGTCCTGTTCGAGGTGGCCGGGTTTGCGGTGGAATCGCCCGATGAATTATATGCCGCGATGCGCGACCTGCCGTGGGAAGAATGGCTGCGCGACGATGTGCCATTCCATGTGCATGGCGTGGCGCAACACGAAACCATCCGCGACTCCCGCTTTGCGCTGCTGCGCGGCAAGGATGCCATCGCCGACCGGTTTGTGGCGCAAACGGGCGCGCGGCCGGATTCGTCGGCCTCGCCCGTGGGCGCGGCGAGTATCGCGCTCTATTGGAAAGAGGGCGTGGCGCAACTTTTTTTGGACACCAGCGGCGTGCCGCTGTCCCACCGGGGCTATCGTCAGCAGCCGTGGGTGGCGCCGCTGCGCGAGACGCTGGCCGCGAGCATCCTGCTGGAAACCGGCTGGGGGCGAAATCCCGACGAAGCCTTCGTGGGGCCGATGTGCGGCAGCGGCACGCTCGCCATTGAAGCGGCGTGGATGGCCCAAAACCGGGCTCCCGGCCTGCAGCGCGACGACTTCGCTTTTCTGCTCTGGAACGGGGTTGCGGCGGAAGAATGGCAGCAGCTACGGGCGGATGCCCAACGGCAATGCCGCACCGCGCCCCGGACATGGCTGGCGGCATCCGATGTGGAGCCGGAAGCGGTGGCCTGCGCCCGCGCCAACGCCGCGCGGGCGGGGGTGGAGTCGTTGATCCGCTTGCAGGTGGCCGACTTCCGCGACGCCGGGTTGCCGCAACCGCCCGCGCTGATTCTGCTGAATCCCGGCTACGGCGAGCGGGTGGGGGACTTTGCCGGGCTGGTTCCCCTCTACGAAGCCATCGGCACATTTTTCAAAACCAAATGCCAGGGGCAGCGCGCCGCGGTGCTGACCGGCAGCCCGGCGTTGGGCCGTAAAATCGGCCTGCACCCCACCCGCCGGAGCACCCTGTGGAATGGGGATATCGAATGCCGCCTGCTGGAGTTCGATATCTACGCCGGCACCCGCGACCCCCGCCTGCTGCGCAAGCACCGCGACACCGCCGCCGGCGCCGCCGCCGCGCCACAATAAACTATACTTTGCGCGGCGGTTTGCCTTACGATAGCCGTTGTCATGAAGTGGAGCGTGCCGATCCTGTGCTACCGCAACATCTCGCCGGTGTGTGGCATCACCCCGGAGGAGTTTCGCGCGCACCTTGAATGGCTCGCGGCGCATGGCTGGCACAGCATCCCGCTGGATCAGGTCATTGACTGCCTCAAAGGCGGCGCGGAACCTCCGCAACTTTCCTACGCGCTGACGTTCGACGACTGCTATCTCGACAACTGGGTTCATGCCGCGCCGATTTTGCGCGAGTACGGCGTGAAGGCGTCTTTCGGTTGCGTCACGGCCTATCTGCACGACGGCCCGCGGCGGCCCGATGCCGCCACACCCGACGCCGATTTGCGCGAGCTGCCTGTCGGGCGCGACGCCTGGGAACGCGCCATCGAACACAACGACCCGACGGCATTCATGAATCGCGCCGAGCTGCGCGCGCTGGTCAGTGAACAAGGCCACAATCTCTTTGGCCACACCCACACGCATCAAGCGTGCTTCCGCTCGGACAAGCCGCTGGCGACCGGCGCGGCCAGCCTGTCATCCGGCACGCGCGGCATCTACCTCGAAATGCGCGACGGCCAGCCGATGTTCCCCAGCGGCTCCGCCTACGCCCACAACGGCTTCTGGCCGACTTCCAATGATTTGCTCGATACCACGCTGGCGGCGCGCACCACCAGCGAGCGCATCGAGTTTTGCCTCAACGAATTCACGCTGTGTCGCGAACGGCTCGAAGAGCTGCTGGGCCAGCCGTCGCGCGCCATGAGCTGGCCGTGGGGCGAATATGACCGCGTGGCCATCGAGGCCGCGCTGCTGGCGGGCTACGAAGCGGCGCTCTCCATGGACTGCGGCGCCAACCGGCCCGGCACGCCGCTTTTTGCCCTGCGCCGCGTGAAGATGCAGGGCGGGGTCGGCGCGCGCGAGCTGAACCGGCGGTTGTGCATCGCCAAAAACCCGCTGCTGGCGGGCCTCTTCCGCAAAACCTACCGCGTGCCCCGCGACTGACGCCGCCGCGCTACGGCGCCAATAAATTGTGGAGGATGGACAAACCCTTCTCCACGTTTTTACGGTCGGAGGCGGAGAGGGCGTCCAGAATGTTGCCGTCATCCGGTTGACGGTTCAAACCGGCCGCCGCATTCCGCAACAACGCGTCCATGTCCGGCATCACAACCGGCTTGCGCAGCGGGCCGCGAATGAACAGCGGCACCAGCAAGCCGCCATCCTCATAGGGCAAAAAAGCGGACAGATCTTTGCCGCCGGTGAGCTGCGCGGTTTCTTCCGGCGAGGCCCGCACCGTCGCCTGCAAGTCCAGTTGATCGGCCAACGGCAAAATCGTGCCGCGCAGGGCCAGGCTGTAATCAGCGGCCGCGAGGCGCGCCTTGGACACCGCGATGCGCTCGTCACGCAGCGCCAGCGTGGCGGTGGCCTCCGTGTAGTGGTTGGTGGTGACCCGCGTCGCGGTTTGTTGAGCCGCCGCCACTTTGGCTTTCAGTTTGGGCAACAAGCGCAGCAACAGCGGTTGGTCGAGCTGCCGCCAAACGTGATCCGCCAGCGAGCCGCCTTCGCCTACGTTGCGCAGGTCGGTGAGGTGCAATTCGAGGTCCGCCACCAACGTCGCGAGCGCTTGTTCGCCGACGGCTTGGCCGTGCGCGGCGGCGGTCAACTGCACCGTGCCATCCAGTCCCGGCGGGGCATATTCCATGTTGGCGGCCAGCACATTGTGCAACATCAGGCCATCCGCTTGCAGGCTGGTGAGCTGATAGGCGAGTGGACAATCCAGCAACTGCACTTCGCCGCGGATGGCCACGCGGCCGCCATGCGCGGCGAAAGTGAACGTGGGGATGGTCAGCACACCCTCGTGCAGCAGCAGGTCGGCGGCGCCATTGCCCAGCGCGTTGGCCCCGACCGTGAGGTCGGTGAAGGTCAGTTGCGCCTGCGCCTCCACGTGGCGCAGCACCAGCGCCAGCAGGGGCGACTCGCCCAATGCCACCGTGCCCGGCGGCGCGGCGCACGGCGGCGGATTATATTTGAAAGCGTCCGGCAGCGCCGCACCCGTCAGCAGATGCGCCGCCACCGGTTCCGGCAGCCGCAGGTCCGCCGTTAGTTTGGCGTGAACACCCGCCGGCATTCCGGGCGCGGTGACGGGGGTGTCCGCCGTCACTTCCACGGCGAGCCGGTCGGCCGGCGAACCTTGCGCGCGCAGCGCGACCGTCAGGCCGGAAAACGGAATCTCCGCCTCCGGCAGGAGGGCTTGGATATCCGCGACATCGCCGATCTCCAGCCGGGCGGTCAAGTCCAGCGGCCACCCGCTGGGCTGCGCGGCATGATCGGCCGGTGGCGGGCCGGTCAATGTGAACTCCAGCGATGACTGTTTGCCGATGCTCAGGTGTCCGTTGGCGCACAGCGGGCGGGCGGTGGAAAAGTCGGTGAACTCGATATCCATGGCGGACAGCGTCAGCGTGTGCTCCGCGCCATCGGCCTCGCGCCGGGTCCACTCCAGGCGCGCCTGCCGCAGCTCCACGCGGTCAATCACCAGCAGCGGCGGCGCGGCGGTACCTGCGGGCGCGGCGGGAGGGGCTTCCGGTGCGTCCGGCGTGGCCACGGGTGGCGTGGCCGTTGAGCCGCCGCCCAGATCCGTAAAGTTGTAGGTGCCATCCGCCTGCTGGATAATCCGCACCACCGGTTGCTCCAGGATCACCGCGCGGATGTTCTGCCGCCGGAAATCCACCTCGACGGTGAACGATTGCAGCGAAGCAAAGTCCTGTTGGCCATCGGCCTCCTTGAGCGCCGCGTCCTGCACGCGCAGCGCAAAGGGGAACAGTTGGTATTCGATGCGCCCATAGTCGGCCGCCCGCCCCGTGGCGCGCGTAATGAATTCCGTCACCGTCTTTTTGAAGTCCGGCGTATTCAACAAATGTTGCAACGTGAAATGCGCCGTGACCAACAGAAATACCGTCACCCCGGCCAGCCACAACAGGAAGCGCCCGATGCTTTTCATGGTCGCAACCCTACAGGGCCGCCGCCCAAAAGCCAAAGCAGAAGATATCCGCCGCCGCCGACAAAGAGACTTGAAGCCCGCCGGAGAATCGGGGACGTTACCGCTCATGAAGCCGACACCTGAAACGACCGCTGTGCCCGCCCGGACCGAGATTCCGGCGGAATGGACATGGGACCTCACGCCGCTGTATGCCACGCCGGCCGCGTGGGAGGCCGACTTTGCGCGCCTCGATGAGCTGGCCGCGCCGGTGCTGGCCCTGCAGGGCAAACTGGATTCGCTGGCCGCCGTCGCGCAATTGCTGGCGGCGGAAACCGCGCTCGACCGGGTGCTCGAGCGGCTGCATACCTATGCCCACCTGCGCCACGACGAGGACACCGCCAACACCGACAACCAAACCCGCGAGGCGCGCATCCGCGCGCGCTACGCCGAGTTGGCCGCCCAGTGCGCGTGGATCACGCCCGAACTCCTCATGCACCCGGAAGCCGATTTGCGCGCCTGGCGCGATGCCCCCGCGATGAAGGACTACCGCCGCACACTCGACAAAGTGCTGCGCAACAAACCCCACGTGCTCTCCACCGCCGAAGAAACCCTGCTGGCGGGCGCGGCGGAAGTGCTCGCCGCCCCCGAGCAAACCTTCAGCCTGTTGACCAATGCCGACATGACCTTCCCGGATATTCCCGGCCCCGACGGCCCCCTGCCGCTGACCGAAGGCACCTACCGCGCGCATTTGGAAAACCCTGACCGCGCGGTGCGCCGCGCGGCCTTCGAGACGCTGCTCTCCGGCTACGGCAAATTGGAAAACACCGTGGCGACCACGCTGTCCTCGGCCGTCAAGGCGCAGGTTTTCATGGCCCGCGCGCGCAAGTTCCCTTCCGCCCTGGTTGCGGCGCTGTTCGATGACCAGGTGCCGGTGGCCGTGTACGAAGGGCTGCTGGCGGCCACGCACGAAGCCCTGCCGCTGTTCCAGCGCTATCTCGATTTGCGCAAGCGGGCGTTGCGGCTTCCCGATCTCGATATGTATGACCTCTACGCGCCGCTGGTGCCGTCGTGCGCCACGCCCGTGCCGATGGCCCAGGCCCGCGAATGGCTCCTGGCCGCCTGCCAACCGCTCGGCGAGGAATACGGGCAGTTGCTGGCGCGCGCCTTTGCCGAACGCTGGGTGGATTGGCGCGAGAACAAGGGCAAGCGCTCCGGCGCCTACTCCAGCGGCTGCTACGACAGCCCGCCCTACCTGCTGCTGAATTATCACGACCGGCTGGACGACGCCTTCACTCTCGCCCATGAACTGGGCCACTCCCTGCATACGCGGCTGGCCAATCAGGCCCAGCCCCCCCGTGCCGCGCACTACCCGATTTTCCTCGCGGAAATCGCCTCCACCGTCAATGAGCTGCTCTTGACCCATCACCTGCTGGCACAGCCCGGCGCGCCGGCCTTCCGCGCCCACCTGCTGAACCACCTGTGCGAATCGTTCAAGGGCACGGTGTTCCGCCAGACCATGTTTGCCGAGTTCGAGCGCGACCTCTACCGCTGGGAGGAGGCCGGCACGCCGCTGACCGCCGGCTTCCTGCGCGAACAGTATTACGAATTGAACAAAAAGTATTACGCACCCGCCATTGCCGCCCACGCGGCCATCGGCTGGGAATGGGCGCGCATCCCGCACTTTTATTACGACTTCTATGTGTATAAATATGCCACCAGCTTCTGCGCGGCGCTGGTGTTCGCCCGGCGGCTGCGCGCCGGCGAAGGGGTCGCCGCCTACCTCGATTTGCTGCGGGCCGGGGGCAGCGCCGATCCGCTCGACCTGGTGGCGGCCGCCGGCGTGGACCTGCGCGAGCCCCGCGTCCTGCGCGAGGCGTTCGCCGATTTCGGCGCGGTTCTCACCGACCTGGAACAGGCGCTGGCGCTGCCGTGAAGGCGCGCGACGCCATTTTGACCGTGCTGGATTTCGAGTCCACCGGCGCCGTGGCCGGCCATCCCGATGAGCCGTGGCAGGTGGGCATGGTCGAGATGCAGGGCGGCCGCGTGACGGGGCGGCATTACGAAAGTTTTCTGCGCGTGGCCGGCCACCGCCCGTTCAACCCCTACGCGCCCGGACGGCACGCGGCGCTGCGCCCGGTGCTGGCTGCCGCGCCGCCGCCCGGTGAGCTGTGGCCCCGCTGGCAGCCGTGGCTGATCGGGCGGCCGCTCGCCGGACACAACGTCGGCACCGAAAAAAAGTTTGTGCAACGCGCCGCCCCCCTGCACGAGTTCGGGCCCTGGCTGGATACCCTGCCCCTGGCCCGCCGGGTGCGCCCCGACTTGACCGGCCATGCCCTCGGCGAGGTCTGCCACGCCCTGGGCCTAGTGCCGCGCTTGCAGCAGGTCTGCCCCGGCCGCGAATGGCACGACGCACTCTACGACGCCTTCGCCAGCGCGCTGATTCTGGAGTATTGCCTCGCCCTGCCCGGCTGGGAAGCCGTCAGCATCGCCGCCCTCGCCGCCGGCCCGGACGCAAAATCAAGCGGTTGAGCCCCCTGTTTTTATTAATTTATAGGACCGACCCCTTGGCTTTATAGGACCGACCCCTTGGCGCAAAACATCATTTCACAGGACGGCCCCCTTCGCACCGCCGGGTGGTGAAAAATATTTTGTGCAAACCGGGGAAATACGGAATACTCGCCCTCCCCCATGAGCCAACGACCTGTCATTGTTTTGTCCCCACGTGGGCATCTTCTTTGGGAGGATGTTGGCGCGGACGAATGGCCCGTGCCCGAGGCGACGAAGCGCATTGGCGCCGCGTGGGCGGAAAGCGCAGCGGCGGGACTCCTGCATTTGGCGGGGCGTGAGTTTTCGACGGCGTTGCCGCCGGTGGTCGGGTTTTGGCGCGCTTTTGCGCAGCGTTATCTCGAAGCCTTCTGCCGTCAGCCCGAAGCGGACTTGGCGACAACGCCAATCCCGCCACCCACGCGGGCGGAGTGGACGGAGCGGATGCTGGGTGCGCCCGCGATGCGCGGGCTGGAATACATGTCGTTGGATGTCCTGGATGCGCTGTGGACGGATTTGGACGAATACGCGCGGGCGAAAGCGCTGGCGCATCCGCAGGGGCCCAGTCATTTTTTGCGCGATATGCACCCGGCGTGGCGCATGGTGGGGCGGGTCTGTTTCCATTTGGCGCTGAATAAGAAGGACGCGGACTATCCCTTCGCGTTTTTAGCGACCTACGCCAGCGGGGTGGGGCGTCACGGTCAGGTGCAGCATCGCCCGCTGGGGCAGGCGTTGCGCGAATATGCGGGCGCGGACAACCGCGCGGCGCTCCTCCATTTGCTGTCGCCGGTGCATGCCGCCGCCGAAAAAAGCGCGCTGGTCAAGGAGCTGGTGCAAACCGCCATGCTGTACCGTCCGCTGGCCTGGACTCCCGCGCAAGCCGTGCGCTTTCTGCGCGATGTTCCGCTGCTGGAGGAAGGCCGCATTCGTGTGCGGTTGCCGGATATTTGGAAGAACAACCGGCCGCCGCGCGCGTCCGTCAGCGTGGTGATTGGCGAAAATAAACGATCGGGCATCGGGCTGAATGCCCTGCTCAGTTATGAGGCGGTGGTGGCGTTGGATGGCGAGCCGCTGACACCGGACGAAATCCAGCAGTTGCTGGCGAGCAGTGAGGGGTTGGCGTTGATTCGCGGGCAGTGGGTCGAGGCCGACCCCCAAAAGCTCCAAGAAGCGCTGGCGTACTGGAATCAGATGCGCGATCACGCGCCGGAGGGGCTGACCCTGGCGGAGAGTTTGCGCATGCTCTCCGGTCTGGGCGGCAATCAGTCCGATGCCCTGGCCGCGCCCGTGGCCGACTGGATGGGATTGCGTCCGGGCGCGTGGCTGGACCAGACGCTGGCCGCCCTGCACGACCCCGCGCGCATGGAAACACTCGCCGCCATTCCGGGATTGCGCGCCGACTTGCGTCCGTATCAGCGCGCGGGTGTCGCGTGGCTTGAGTTCATGCGCCAGCTGAATCTGGGCGCTTGTCTGGCGGATGATATGGGGCTGGGCAAAACCATCCAGTTGATCGCGCTGCTGTTGCGTCAGCCAACGGAACAGCCGGCCGCGCCACAAAACGGGGGCCTCCTGCTCGCGCCCGCCTCGCTCCTGGGCAACTGGCGCGCCGAGATCGAGCGCTTTGCGCCCCAACTGAAGTACCGCATCCTACACCCTTCCGCCATGGCGGCGGATGAATGGAAAACGGCGCAGGCCGATCCGGCCCGCGCGGTTCGCGGGTGCGACTTGGCGCTCACCACCTACGGCATGGTCGCGCGCTGGGAGGCGCTCCGCAAGCTGGACTGGGAGATCATTGCGCTGGATGAAGCCCAGGCGATTAAGAATCCGTCCACCCGCCAAACCCGTGCCGCCAAGCACTTGAAAGGGCGCTTTCGCCTGGCCCTCACCGGCACCCCCATTGAAAACCGGCTCGGGGATCTGTGGTCGCTGTTCGACTTCTTAAATCCGGGCCTCTTAGGCTCCGCCAAGCAGTTTAATGGGTTGCTCAAGGATGCCGGGCAATCAACAACCGTCGCCAAGGTTCGCACGCTTGTGCGCCCCTATATTTTGCGCCGCATGAAGACGGACAAGCAGGTCATTGCCGACTTGCCCGACAAGACCGAGGTCAAGGCGTTCTGCGGGCTCACCAAGGCGCAAGCCGCGCTGTATGAGCAAACCGTCCACGAGCTGGCCGAGCAACTCAAGAATAAGGAGGGCATCCAGCGTCGCGGGCTGGTCTTGGCGGCGATCATGCGCTTCAAGCAAATTTGCAATCACCCCTCGCACTGGCTGCGCGATGGCGTATTTGCGCCGGCAGACAGCGGCAAGTTCCGCCGCCTGGCCGAGCTGGTGAGCGCGATGGCGGAACGCCAGGAAAAAGCGCTCGTCTTCACGCAATTTCGGGAAATCACCGATCCATTGGCGGATTATCTCGCCCGCTTGTTCGGACGCCAAGGCCTCGTCCTGCACGGCGGGACACCCGTTGCCGAGCGGCGCAAATTGGTCGAAAACTTTCAGCGCGAAAACGGCGCTCCTTTCTTTGTGCTGACCCATAAGGCGGGGGGAAGCGGTTTGAATCTGACCGAGGCCTCGCACGTGATCCACTTTGATCGCTGGTGGAATCCCGCCGTGGAAAACCAGGCCACCGACCGCGCTTTTCGGATCGGCCAAAAAAAGAACGTGTTGGTGCACAAGTTCGTCTGCACGGGCACGGTGGAAGAGCGAATTGATGAAATGATTGATGACAAAGTCACTCTCGCGCGCGATGTGCTCGAAGGCGGCGGCGTTGAAAAAAAGTTGACCGAAATGAGCAATCAGGAGCTGATTCGGTTTGTTTCGTTGGACATTCACCAGGCATCCACCGTTGAGGATGGATAAGGAGTTCACATGAGTTGGCGATATCGTTACGAAGGATATTATCCCTATGTGTCGGTCAGTCAGCGCCAGGCCAAAGCCCAAACGCAGGTCAAAAAACTGTTGAAGAAAGGGCTGACGCCTCAGCCGATTGAGCTGGCCGGGCGCAAAATTGCCAGCAGCTTTTGGGGCAAGGCGTGGTGCCAGAATCTCGAATCGTACATGGATTATGAAAACCGGTTGCCGCGCGGCCGCAGCTATGTCCGCAATGGGCTGGTGCTGCACCTCGAAATCAAGCCCGGGCAAATTCAAGCCCTCGTCTCCGGCACGTCGCTCTATCAGGTGAACATTCAAATTTCGTCCCTCCCCGCGGCGAAATGGAAGGCGCTGTGCAAAAAATGCGCGGGCGAAATCGGATCGCTCATCGAATTGCTCTCCGGCAAACTGTCCAACCAGGTCATGTCGGTGATGACGCAAAAAGACACCGGCCTGTTTCCCGCCCCCAGCGAAATCTCGCTCGACTGCACGTGTCCGGATTGGGCGACGTTGTGCAAGCATGTCGCGGCGGTGTTGTATGGCGTGGGCGCCCGACTCGATAGCCAACCCGAATTGCTCTTTGTGCTGCGCAATGTGGACCAGAATGAGTTGATTAGCCAAGCGGTGGGGACGGACATCACCGCCAGTGATGCCGCAGCCACGGCCACCACCCTGGCCGATGCCGATGTCTCGGACGTGTTTGGCATTGATCTCGCCATGGACCAGGCTCCCCCGTCCCAACCGGCGCCAACCAAACCGCCACGAAAGACCGCGAGCAAAAAGCCTGCCGGCCAAAAGACCGCCGTTAAAAAAACTGCGCCCAAGAAAACGGAAAAAAAGAAAGTGGCGAAAATGAAAGTATCGCCGCCCCAAACAGTTCAGCCCCAGCCAGCGCCCGCAAAAAAAGGACCAGCGCCTGCCACTCAAAAGGCCAAGCCACGCGGCCGGCCCCGAGGCTCAAAAAACAAGAAATCCTGACACGCTCGTTCCGTAAAAATGGGTGCTCCCCTTTGCTCTGGGGCCATGCGGCGCGCGCGGCCAAAATGTGCGCGCCGGTTGATTTTCGGGCGGGGGTCGGGTAGGTTTCCCCTTCATTCATGAGCGCGAAACGAAAAATTGCAGTGTTGGTGGGCGATGGGATGGGCGATGAACCGGTGGCGGCGTTGGGCAACCAGACCCCGCTGCAGAAGGCGCGGATTCCCACCATCCGCCGCGTGGCGGCGTTGGGCCGGGTGCAGTTGGTGCATACCGTGCCGGAAGGGATGTCGCCCGGGAGCGATGTGGCCAACATGGGCCTGCTGGGGTATAACGCGTCCGAAAATTATACTGGCCGCGCGGCGATTGAAGCTGCGGGCGCGCGCCTGCCGATGGATCCCGCCGATGTGGCCTACCGCACCAACTTGGTCACGGTCGAAGGGGGCAAGATGCTGGACTATTCGGCCGGCGATATTTCCAGCGCGGAAGCCCACGAGCTGATCGCCGCGTTGAACGCGGCGGCGGCCCGCCCCGGTCTCCAGTTTTCGGGCGGCGTGAGTTACCGTCATTTGCTGCTCTGGCGCAACGGGCCGACCGCGCTAACCCTGATGCCGCCGCACGAGATTTCCGGCAAGCCGGTGGCCGACTTTTTGCCGCAGGGGCCGCGCGCTGAAGAAGTGCGCGCGCTGATGGAACTGTCGAAGCCGCTTTTTGCGGAGCATCCGGTCAACCGCGCCCGCGTGGCCCAAGGAAAGCGCCCGGCCACCCAGATTTGGCCGTGGGGTTTTGGCAAGGCCATGAGCCTGCAAAAGTATCCCGAGCGCTATGGTTTGCAAGGCGGCGTGATTACCGCCGTGGACCTGGTGCGCGGCCTTGCGGAACTGTGCGGGTTGGCGGTGATTCCCGTGGATGGCGCGACCGGCTGGATTGACACCAACTATGACGGCAAGGCGCAGGCGGCGATTGATTGTCTGCGGCGCGACGATTTCGTCTATGTGCATGTGGAAGCGCCCGATGAATGCGGCCACAAGGGCATGGCCGAGGAAAAAGTGCGCGCCATCGAAAACTTTGATCAAAAGGTGGTGGCCCCGGTATGGGCGGCGCTGGAAGCGGCTGGTGAACCGTACCGGCTGATTGTCTGCACCGACCACCGGACTCCGCTGGCCAAGCGCGGGCATACCTCCGACCCGGTGCCGTTCTCTTGGGTGGATGGCCCCCTGGGCGCGGCCATGCAGCCGGATGCTGCGGCGGACTTCGACGAGTTTTTGCCGTCGGCTGGCCGTCCGCCGCTGGTGTGCGACTTGATTGCCGATCTGCTGCGCTGACCGCGCGACGTTATTCCGCGCGGGAGGAGTGGCCGCCGGAGATCAACACCTCGCATACCTCGCTGGCCCCCGGCGCCAGAATCCGCGCGGCGCCCGGTTGATTCATTGCGCCTGCTGGCGCCTGCCAGGGTTCATCACAAAAAAACGGCTGGTCCGGCAGGGTGTAGCATTGGCGGAACGGCAACGTGGGCGAGGTCATTTGGCGGACCACAAAGCCATCGGGGAACAGCAACGCGGTTTCGCGGTTGTCCCCCATTTCCAGCAGCAGGCCGTTGGCTTCCTCCGCAGTGATGGCGAGGGGAAAGCTCGGCGGTGGCGCGCTGCCGACCACTGCGGTCTTGGTGTCGTTGTAGAGGTGGCGACGGCGCGGCCTCGCCAACAGCCGGGTGTGCTCCTTGCCGGCGCCGGGTGGCGGCGTCAGGAAGTAGGGATGAAAGCCGGCGTGGAAGGGAAGGGGGACGGCGCCGGTGTTGTGTACGGTCAGCCGGATCAACAGGCCGCGCGTGGTGGCGGCATGGAGCGCTTCCAGCGCGAAGGCGAACGGATATTGCGCGCGGGTGGTTGGGGTGTCCGTGAGGCGCAGGCGCAGGGAGTCCAGCACCGGTTCGCCGACCACCTGCCACGGCAGGCGCATCGCGAAGCCATGGATGGGCAGATGGTAGGCTTGCCCTTGCACCAGATAGCAGCCAGGTGTGCCGTTGTGCCGCAGCCGGCCGCAAATCGGGAAGAGCAGGGGAATGCCGCCGCGGGTTTCGGTTTCCGCCGGGTCCCAAAACCACGGGTGTTGGAATACACATTCGCGCCCGCCGAACTTCAGCGAGGCCACCGTGCCGCCCAATTCCGGCACGATGTCCGCGCAAACCCGCATGTCGGGCGAGACAATCGTCAGCACCCGGCAGCCGTGTTCCTGGCGTTCCACCATCATGGCGGGGAGTGAAGCACACCGCCGGAGGCTTGCGCAAGCGGCGGCGCGCGCGGTATCGTGTGCCGCATGAACACGGACTACGGCATGGTGTTGACCACATTTGCGAATGAAACCGATGCGCAAGCCCTCGCGGCGGCGCTATTGGAGGAACGTTTGGCCGCCTGCGTGCAGATGCTGCCCATCCAAAGCGCCTACCGCTGGCAAGGCGCCGTCCAGCGCGAGTCGGAAGTTCTGGCGCTGATCAAAACCCGTGCGGCGCTTTATCCGGCCGTGGAAGCCATGATTCGCGCCCGGCATTCCTACGACACCCCGGAAATTATTTTTGTGCCGATTGCCGCTGGTTCCACGGGCTATTTGCAGTGGCTGGCCGAGTCCACCCGGGCGGACAGCCCGCCGTAAAAAACGTGGGCGGTCAGCCGTCGTAGAGGGTATCGCCGCCACCGGGGGCACCACCGGGACCGCCGCCCAACTGGTCGCCCATGTCGGCCTCGATGGCTTCGGGGTCTTCGCCAGCTTCCAGACGGCGGATCATTTCGTTCATGTCCGGCGGCATGGGTTCGCCGGTCTCTTCGGCCATTTTCCGCATGAAGCGGCCCATGGCGCGGGGATCGTTTTCGTCAATTCCGTCGGCTTCGGCCATCAGGCGCTCCATGCCGGGAGGCATGTCGTCGCCGCCGGGCGCGGCGGGATCCGCGGCGGCGTTTTCCGCGCGGTTTTTGCCGGCGTGGGCGGCAAAGCGCGACAAGGCGCGCGTCATGTGGTCGTGGCCACAATCCGGGCAGGTGGGGGGCTGGTGCGTGGCCACGTTGCGCACAAGGAAACTGAACACCTTGCGGCACTGCTCACATTGATATTCGTAAATCGGCATGGTGGGCCTCCACCGGCCTTGTGTAGCAAAGCGCGCGGAGGGCGGCAAGGGACACCGTATAATGTTTTACAAAAACCCATAAAAATCACTTGTCCGGGGGCCGTGGAATCTTAACATGATCCTAATATGCTCCAGTACGCACTTTGTCTTGACCTGTGGTGCTGGCGTGTGTAGATGGCGATGCAGAAGCCGGAGGCAATGGTGTGTGGAGCGCGGCGAAATGGAGACCAACATGAAGGGCAAATGGTTGGGGATTTTGGTGGTGGCCTTGTGGGGGGCCAGTGCCGCATCGGCCGCCGTGCCGCTACCCTATACGTACAGCCAATCCAATGCGGTGGACTGGACCACGTTGCCGGGCTGGTCGGGCAACGTCACCAATTCCGCAGCGGATGGCTCGGCCCGTTTTGCGGCGGCGGGGGACACGCTGACGCTTGCCTTGGACGGCGCGCCAACCACACTGGCGTTCACCTTGCGCGGCTATCCGAATTCGGTGGGTGTGGCGCCAGCCAGTTTTGTGGTCGAGGAATCGGGCGATGGCAACGTCTGGAACTCCACACCGGTGGCGGACATTGGCGAGGATTCGCTGTCCGTGGGCGTCGCGGCGTTTGGCCCCTATAACCTGCTCGACTCGACGCGCTATCTGCGCTTCACCTATGTGGATCAGTATGCGTATGACATCGGCCTGAATGCGGTGGCGGTGGCGGGCGGGCCGGCCGAGCCGCGCGTGGTGTTTGTGGACCGGACGGAGGGGTTCATCGTGGCGCAAGATGCCGCAAATGAAATCATCACGGCGCGGGTGGTGAATGGCGGGGGCTACTGGTTTGGTTCCGAGGCGCAGGGCAAAGAGCCGTGGGAGAGCGATAACGGCGGCGCGGTCTTGAGTGAATCGCCCTACGACAGGTATTTCATCAACACGGCGGCCACCGGAACTTTTTTTGCTACCGCGAACGGGCGTTGCGACAACTCGGATGATGTGGTGCCAGGCACGATTCACTTCACCGTGGCGCCGGGGTATGCCGTGACGCTGCAGGTGGGCGATCACGGCACGGCCACCGTGACGGTGTATGGCCGAGCGGCCACCAATGCCCCGCGCGGCGCGTTGGTGAGCATCCTGCCGGTGCCGGATGCGGGTTACGCCACGGCCACCATCCAGCTCAACGGCGAAACCATCACGGGCACCACGTTCGTCATGCCGGATGAGGCCGCCGTGGTGACGGTGGACTTTCGTAAAAAAGGCGTGGGTGAGCCCACGTTGATCATCTCGCAGTATTACGAGGGTTCCGGCGAAAACAAGTGGATCGAGCTGTATAACGCGGGCGCCGAGCCCGTGGATTTGGCGGCGGCGGACTACCGGCTGGGCGTGTGGCAGAATGCCAAACGCGAAGGCTGGAAAACCGGCGCCGCCCCCGCCGTTGCCACGGTGCTGACGGGAATCGTGGAGCCGGGCGCAACCTATCTGGTGAGTCATGGCGGCGCCCAAGCGCCCAACTACGCGCACGCCAACGTGGCATCCAATGGCATGCTGTTCAACGGGGACGACAGCGTGGTGCTCTATACCGGCACGGCGTACAACTTGGCCAACGTGGTGGATGCCTTTGGCATGCTGGGCACCAACGCGATCAATTGCAGCTTTGTGCGCGCCCCGGGCGTGGTGGCCGGAGTCAACACGGACTTCCAGGCCGACGACTGGGTGCGGTTTGAATATGCCGCAGTGGATGCGGCGGCGATGGCGGTGCCGGAACGGTTGGGGTGGCACTCCACGGCCACGCCGCCGGTCGAGTCGCTCGCGCTGCTCAACCTCACCACGGAGGATGGCGCGCTGGTGTTCGAGATTGCGACCGAGTCCACCAACTACATCATTTATGGCGCGGCGGAATTGCAACTCGACGCGCCAACATGGGCGGGTTCCAACATTAACGATCATTGCCGCATGGAATTGGCCAGCAATCTCACGCGAATCACCGTGCCCACCACCCTCGGCCAGCGGCAAATGATCTGGCTGACCACTCCCGGAGCCCCGTGACCATGCCGGCGCGCGCGACACACAAACCGGGTGGGGGAGTGCGCGGGGGATTGGCGCTGTTGGCCTTCCTGCTCGCGGCGCCGTTGGCCCAGGCCCAATATGACGGCGCCGGCAACTTTGTCAAAATCACCTCGCGGCCGGATGTGACGGACGGCTATTACGTCGTGGCCAACAGCGATGGAACCATCGCCATGACGGTCACCAACGGCGGCAAGTTTTTTGTGCCGAACACGGTGAGTCCGGTTAGTGACACTTTGACCGACCCGCCAGCCGCCATCGTGTGGCTGCTGCAAACGAACGGGACTTATGGCGGCTTCACCATCTTCAACGAAGCCAGTAATAAATTTGTGTCTTATTCCGGAACCGCCAACGAAGCGCATGCTGCTGGCGCCGTGAATGGCACGACCGGCGTGTGGTCTTTTGCCTGGCGCAGCGACCTCGGTTGCTTCGCGGTCAGCAACGTGGCGCGGCCCTACCGTTATCTTCAATACAACACCGGCGCGCCCCGGTTTTCCTGCTATAGCAATAACGCCACCCTGCAATATTTGACGCTCTACAAGATGACGGAGACCACGCCCACTGCGCCGGTATTCACCAGCGACAGCGGCCCGTTCAACGCCACGGCGTTGATCGCCTGCCTCTTCACGGTGACCGCCAGCGGCCGGCCCGCGCCCACGTTGGCCTTGCAAGGCCAAACCGCGTCGGGTGGTTTCAGCTTCACCGCCGCCACCGGCGTGCTGGACTACACTCCGCCTGCCGCCGATATCGGCACGCAAACCTTCACGTTCACAGCCAGCAACGAGGTCGGTGTGGCCACGCAAGAGCTGACGGTGGTGGTGGCTCCGGTCCCGGTGTATGTGCCGGAGGTGTCGTTGACCAACGTGGCCACAAATGGCTTCACCGTCCAATGGACAGCCTGCACGGGGGCCACTGGCTACCAGGTGCAGGTCGCCACGGATATGAATTTCACTCAGGCCAGCAGCGGCGCGACTACCACCGTGCTGACCAATGCCGCCGAATCTGCCTCCCCGCCGACCGGGTGGACGTATGACATCAGCAGCAAGAGCAGCAGCTACCTGATCCTGCTAGCCGACACCCATGAGGTGCGCAGTCCCGTTTTTTCCACGGAGGGTTTGACCACGCTTTCCGTGGATTGTCTCGCCCGCACGTATGGCGGAGTGCAGAGCGGGGTCAATGACGTGGATGTGTTCATTTCCATTGATGGCGGCACCAACTGGGTGAGTTTGGGCACGGTCACGCCCACGGATAGCAACTTGAAGCCGTATTCGGTGGCGGCTTCGGCCTACGTGGGCCATGCGCAGGTGTGCTTGCGTTGGACCACACCCAACGGCACGGGCTCAGTTGGTGCGGGGATCAAGGCGTTGAGTGTCACCGGGTCGCAAACGGGCGCGTTCGGCTCGCTGGTGGTGGATGGCTCCACCACCGCGCTCGCCACCAATATCACCGGCCTCGCGCTGGACACCACCTATTATATTCGCGTGCGCCGACTGCCGGTGGAGGCTTGGTCGGCCATTGTGCCAGTCACCACTGCGGGCGCGGTGCCCACCCCGCCATGGTTCACCAGCAGCGCCGGACCCTATTCGGTGGCGGCCGGCGACATGGTGGACTTCACCGTCAGTGCGCTGGGTGTTCCGACGCCTGTCCTGGCCCTGAGCGCGGCTACCGCGCCTGGCAGCGATTATGAATTTGACCCCAACGACGGTTATTTCGTGTATCAACCGCCGTTGGCAGCCAGCGGCAGCACGCAAGTCTTCACGTTCACCGCCAGCAACACGCAGGGAGTGGCCACCCAAATGGTGACCGTGAACGTGGCGACGGTGACGGCGCCGGCGTTTGGCGCCAATCCCGGGCCGCTGGTCGCCACGGTCGGCGTGGCGCGTGTGTTTACGGTCAGCGCCACCGGCTTGCCACCGCCCACGTTGGCGTTGCAGTCCCAAACTGCGGGCAGCGGATACAACTTCACGCCGGCCACCGGCGAGTTGAGCTACACTCCACCCGCCGGCGATATCGGCTCGCGTTCGTTCACCTTCACCGCCGGCAACGTGGCCGGCACCGCCACGCAAGTGGTCCAGGTGACGGTCCACGCCTTGCCAACCATTGACGCGTTGCCGCCCATTTCCATCGCCGCCGGCCAAACCACCAATGTGTGGATTGTCGCGCGCGAGGCGGAGGGCGATTCCGTGACGCTTGCCGCCAGTAATTTGCCGGCGAATGCCACCTTCTCCACGGTGTCCGGAACCAGCGTCATCAGCAATCTGTTCACTTTTGCGCCGGTCTCCAACCAGATGGGGCAGGCGTATACCGTGGCTTTCACTGCCACTGATCCACAGGGTTCAGTCATCCAGACGTTGAGCATCACCGTGGCCAGCGCTGATCCTTGGGCGGATTATTATGCCTCCTGCTACGAAAATGGCGTGCTCAAAACCGGCAACGCGTTGAAGGCCGCGCTGCACGATATCATCAGCCCCCATAACAGCTTCAGCTACGATAACGCGGTTGATATTATCCGCGAAATTGATGAATGCCCCACCAACAGCTCCATGGTGCAGTTGCTCTATCTGCAGCATGGCCGCGCCAAGAGCAGTTTCGGCGGAAGCACCGGCCAATGGAATCGCGAACACGTGTGGGCCAACTCCCACGGCGTGAATGATAAATTGCCGGCCTATTCGGACGTGCAAGATCGG
>CAZNGD010000004.1:0-21255 GCA_964572295.1 uncultured Verrucomicrobiota bacterium | reverse complement strand
CAAGGCCCACCCCGCAGAGTATGCGGATTCGCTGAAGCGCAAAACGCTGTGCATGTTTTTTGAAAAGCCGTCGCTGCGCACCCGGCTCTCGTTCGAGGCGGGCATGAACCAAATGGGCGGCCACGCGATTTATTACGACACGTCCACCTCCCCCTTCGGCAGCGGCAAGGAATCCATTGCCGACATGGTGCGGACCACCTGCCGGTATGTGGACATCATCATGGCGCGGCTCTTCAAGCATGAAGACCTGCTGGAAATGGCGCGGCACACCACGGTGCCGATCATCAACGCGCTGACGAACTTCTCCCATCCGGGCCAAATCCTCGCCGACTTGCAGACCGTGGAGGAACACCTCGGCAAACTGGCCGGCCTGAAACTGGCATATCTGGGCGACAGCTTCAACAATGTGACGCATTCGCTGCTGCTGGCCTGCCCGAAGATGGGCATCCATCTGGCCGTGGCCTGCCCGGCGGGCCCGGACTACGAACCCGCCGCGAGCGTCCGCGCCGCCGCCGAAGCGGATGCCGCCCGCACGGGCGCGCGCTTTGAGTGGGGGCACGATGCCCGCGCCGCCGTGCGCGAGGCGGATGTGGTCTATACCGATTCCTGGATGAGCTACCATATCCCCAAAGACAAGGCCGGCGAACGAATGAAGATTTTTGCGCCGTATCAGGTGACGGGCGAATTGATGAAGCTGGCCAAACCCACGGCCATCTTCATGAACTGCCTGCCCGCCCAGCGCGGCATGGAGCAGACGGCCGAGGTCATTGATGGCCCGCAGTCCGTCGTGTTCGATCAGGCGGAAAACCGAATGCACATGCACAAGGCTTTGATGTTGCTTCTGTTGCGCGAAGCTGGCAGGATTGGGGTTTGAGGCAAAACCAATGGGCAACGAACTGGCAGGGGATATCCTGATTGAGCGATTTGATGTCATCGCCTGCTCCAAGTGTACCCAGCCCATTGATACCAGCCGGGCGAGCCCCTTCTCGCTGCTGAACTGCCCGGTTTGCCAGGCCGAAATGCGCGTGCCGGCGCGCTTTGCCAACTTCATCCTGCTGGAACAGTTGGGCAAGGGCGGCATGGGCGCGGTCTATAAGGCCTATGACGAAACCCTCGGGCGCACGGTGGCGCTCAAGGTCATGCAGCAGGCCATCGGCCAGGACCCGGCCTTCGTCGCGCAACTGCAGCAGGAGGCGCGCGCGCTGGCGGCCATCAATCACCCGCACATTGTGCAGATTTACAACTATGGCGAGGAAAACGGCCAGCCGTACATCGTGATGGAACTGGTGGATGGCGGGCGGCTCGACCACATGCAGGAAAAGAAAAAGCAGCTCAATGAAACTTTTGTGCTGCAAATGGCCACGCAGATCATCCGGGGCCTGCAAGCGGCCAATGCCGCCGGCATGACCCACGGCGACATCAAGCCCGCCAACATCCTGTTCGACCGCGCGGGCAATGCCAAGGTGGCGGACTTCGGCCTGGCCCGTTTCAAGGGCCAAAAGCCCCAGCCCGGCGAGGTGTGGGGCACGCCGTATTATGTCGCGCCGGAAGTGGTCAAGGGGCAGGCGCCCAATGCCGGCTCCGACATTTATTCGCTCGGCGGCACACTCTATCACGTGCTCACCGGCGAGCCGCCGTTCAACTGCGAAACCGTCACCGACACCGTGCTGCTGCGCTTCAAGGAGCCCGCGCCCGATCCGCGCGTGTTCAAAAACAATATCAGTGCGCGCACGGCGGCCATTTTGCTGCGAATGCTGGAGATGGATTCCTTCGCGCGCTACCCGACCTATGAGTCGCTGCTGACGGATATCCACGAAGCCCTCGAGCCGCTGCTCGCCACCCAATCCGGCAAGAAGCCCCAAGCCACGCGGCGCAATCCGGTGGTGCCCATTGTGCTGGGCATCGTGGCCGTGGCGCTGATTGCCGGGCTGACGGTGGTCGGCAAGTCCATTTATAAGGATAAGCGGCAACACGCGCAGGAAGAAGCCCAGCGGCAGGCGGACATCGCGGCCGGGCGGCTCAAACAGGTGATGCGCGGCGGCAAGCTCGTGTGGGTGCGGGTGGATGGCACGGCTCCGGCCGCCGGCGGCGCAGCGGCAGCCGCCCCGGCGGCAGCCGCGCCGGTCAACGAGTGGACCCTCCCCGCCAGCGTGGATGTGGCCATCAGCGGCGATAACCAGTCCAGCGATTTCAAAACCCAAACCGTTCTGCCGTTGCGCGGCGGCGACAGCGAGTTGGCGGATGCCAGCAAAATCTATCTGCGCTTTGCGCTCGCCGGGGTGGATAAGGCCCGTCTGGAGCAGGCCACGCTGCGCCTGACGTTGAGCAAAACCACGCCGGTCAAACCCAAAACCAAATCCTACACCCTCCAGGTTTGGGGGTTGAACGCCGCAACCGCGTGGGATGAATCCATCACGTGGCAAACCGCGCCCGGCAACGAACCCGCCTCCACCGGCAATCTTCTGCCCGGCCAGGCCACGCTGCTGGTCAACTATCCGCTGCCACCCAATCCGGCCACCGGCGATATCCTCACGGTGGAAGACCGCGCCCTGACCAGGTTTTTGCGCGAGTTTTCGGGCGATGACGTGACGCTGGTATTGACGGCGGGCTCCACCGGCGACCAGAAGAAGGGCTGGTGGATCACCGCCACCGAGGATAGCCAACGCTTCCGCCCGCCCACGCTGATTCTCAAGGCCAAGTAGGCCGCGCTGCCCTCCCCCCCCCGGTGCCTCACGCGCGCGGGCGATTCATCAGGCGATAGCACTGCACAATGCCGTGCCGGACGAACCAATGCAGCAGCGCCTGCGGCGAGAACCGCCCCGCATCCGCCGCCGCCGCGCGCCATTCTTCGGCGAATTGCTGTTCGTAGTGTGTGCCGCTGATCGAACCCGGATGCCACTGGAAGGCCGCCAGCGGCGGACCGGGAATCCGTACGCCCCCCCCCTGCCGCCACAGGCGCAGCGTGAGGTCATAATCCCAGGCGGCCTTGAAGTCCAACCGCAACCCGCCCGCTGCCGCCAGCGCCGCGCGCCGGAACCAGGATGCCGGTTGCGAAACATAGTTGATGCACTGAATGAGAAAACGGCTGGAAAACGGCATGCATGCATTTTTCACCAACGTGGGAAAACTGCGGATGTCGCGCCCCGCTTCATCCACAATCCGGCATTTGCCGAAAAAGAACGAGGCGCGCGGGCGGGCTTTGGCCACCGCTACCGCGCGCGCCAATGCGCCGGGCTCATACACATCGTCGGCATTCAGCCAGCCGAGCAAATCGCCGGTGGCCAGCGCGAAGCCCTTGTTGAGCGCATCGGCCGGGCCGTGGTCTTTTTCGCTGATGAGCGCGGCCAGTTGCGCGCGACGCTCCCGGGCAATGCGCAGGGAATCGTCCGTGCTGGCCCCATCAATAAAAACATACTCCAATTCATCGCCTGGCGCCAGTTCCTGACTCAGCACGCTATCCATGGCGCGCGCCAGCCAACGCCCGCCATTATAGTTTGCGGTGACGATGCTGATCTTCATGTGGGGAAGCTGTCCATGGGCCGAGTCATGCGGGCATCCTAGCGGCTGGCGGCGCGGCAATCAATCCCGCGCCCGCGCTATTGGGTTTCCACGGCAATTTGAATGCGGTCGCTGAGGCCGCGCGCGGTGCTGCAGACAATGACGTGAGTGCCGGGGGTGAGCGGCCAGAAGAGCGGCTCGCCTGCGTGCGTGCGCCCCACGGGCTGATCGTTGACGAACCAATGGAGGGTTTCGCCCGCGCGGTCGCTGGCGGCATCGAACGCGAGGCGCTGGGCCGCCACATCGCCATCGGGCAGCCACCGATAAACACTGCCGCGGGCGGGCGAGCGAATGCGCAGCGCGGCGGCGGATTCATCCGCGGTTGGCGCTTCGCGCCGCGCAAGGAAGGATGCCACCGCCACCGGCCATGTCTCGGCGGGGCCCTGCCGGTGGACGGGGCAGGGTTCGTGGCGGGTGACCTGGGCAATGGCCCAATCCTGCACGCCGTGCGGACAATGGGCGCCGGGAACACAGCCGCTGACCGCGCACACGGTGCGCTCCATGATGCCGGGCGGGCGCGCGTACCACGGGCCGTTGTTGTCGGGATAAAGCTGACGAAAAACCTCCCACGCAATGGGCGTGGCGCTGCGCCGCCCCACAAGTTCATCGGCGGGTGAGCCATCGGCGTTGCCCAGCCACACGCCAATCACGTAGTCCGGATTCCACGCCACGGTCCATGCGTCGCGCAAGCCGGCGGAGGTGCCGGTTTTCCATGCCATGGGCGGCAGGCGCACATCCGCCGCGTGGCCGGCGATGTCCATGGTGCGTTCCTCGCCGGAGAGCATCTCCGCCACCAGCCAGCAGGCTTCCGGCGAAAAGAGTTCGCGCCCCGTGGGCGGGCGGGCGTTTTCCAGCAGGCGCGGCGGGAACCAGACGCCGCCGCGCGCGAGACAGGCGTAGGCATTGGCCAAGTCGAGCAGGCGCACTTCGGCGTTGCCCAGCGCCAGCCCGAGGCCGTAGTGCGCCGCCGGCTGGTCAATGGTGCTGAGGCCCAGCGACCGCAGTGTGCCCCAGAACCGCTCCTGGCCCACGCGCTTTTCCACCTCGATGGCCGGCAGGTTGAGCGACAGCATCAACGCGTCGCGCACGCTGACCAACCCGCGATACTCCGGCGAAAAGTTGTGCGGGTCGAGATCGCGGTAGCGGGTGGGAATGTCGGGGATCATCATGCCCGGCGTGATGAGGCCGCGGTCGAGCGCCAGCGCGTAGGCAAACGGCTTGAGCGTGGAACCGGCGGTACGGCGGGCCATGGCGCCGTTGACCTGCCCTGCGGTCTCGCGCGCAAAATAATCCGGCGAGCCCACCAGCGCGCGCACCGCGCCGGTGCGCACCTCCAGCAGCACAATGGCGCCGCTGTTGATGGGACTGCGCGCCAAATGCCGCGCAAGGACATCCTCGGCCAGCCGCTGCTGGCGCAAATCCAGCGTGGTACGCAGGGGGGTGCCGGCGGCCGGGCGCGCGGGCACGCCGACCATTTCGCAAAAATGCGGCGCGGCAAACGGCCGTGGCGCGCGCTGGAAGGCCAGCGGCTGGGCCCGCGCCGCCGCGCGTTCGTCCGCCGTGATCATGCCGCACGCGGCCATGCGCTCCAGCACATACGCCTGCCGCTGGCGGGCGCGCTCCAGATGGCGGTCGGGGCGCAGGCGCGAAGGCGACTGCGGCAACCCCGCCAGCAGCGCGGCCTCGGCCAGACTCAAATCCGCCGGGCGCTTGGCGAAGTAGTGGCGGGCGGCGGCCTCGATGCCCACCAGGTTGCCGCCAAACGGCGCGCGGTCGAGATACATCCCCAGGATGGTCTGCTTGTCATGGCGCCGTTCCAGTTGCAACGCACGGAAGGCTTCGATGAACTTGGTTCCCAGCGTGCGGCGGCGCGGCTGGGCCAGCCGGATGACCTGCGTGGAAATGGTGGATGCGCCGGATACGCGGCGGCCCAGCGCCACGTTGTCGGTCACCGCACGCGCCAGCGCCAGAACATCCACGCCGGGGTGGCGCCAAAAGCGCTGATCTTCGGCGGCCACGATGGCTTTGCCGATCCAGTGCGCGGGATCTGGCACGTAGCCGGGGCGGCAATCGAAGTCGCCCGCCGCCAGTTTGAGGCGCAGCGGCTCGCCCGTGCGATCGGTCAACACCACCGCCGCTGGCAGGCGCGCCAAGTCCGCCTCGGGAAACGGCACGGCACACACTGCGGCATAGCCGGCGGCGGCCAGCGCCGCCACCGCGAGGGCGGCGCGGCGCAGCCATTTGACGCGGCGCGGCGTCACGGCACGACGCGCACCTTGCTGCCGGCCGTGGCCGCGTTGATCTCCGGCTCATACATGGCGGCGGCGGTCAGCGCGGGCAGGGTGTATTCGCCCGGCGTGACCGCGCGCACGGAGTAGTAGTAGCTGACCGGATTTTGCATCCGCCCGCTAAAGATCAGCATCCGGTCGTCGCGCGCCTCGGTGTGGCGGGGCTTGCTGCCCTTGTCCTTGAGCCACGGCAGGTTTTGCGCGGTCTGGAGATTGGGATTTTCAATTTCCCAACCGGCGGGCAGGAGGTCTTCGATCACCACGTGGTCGAGCGGCTGGCCGCGCGGGTCCACCGTGATTTTCACCACGAACAAATCGCCCTGCGGCAGGGCATCCACCGCCAACGGCTCGCCCTGACGGTTGAAAAACTCGCGCGACAGCGCCAGTTGGTTGTTGCGCGGCGGCTCCGGCGCGGTGGATACGCCGGTGAACTGCACCCACGCATACATTTTGCCGGGGCCGTCGTTATGCACCGTGAGGGCGCGGCCCTCGCCCGGAGCGCTGGTGTGCTGGACATCGTTGGTCACGCCGAACGTTTGCGTGTGCCCCGCCACCGTGAAGCGGCCGGCAAACGGCTGCTCCTTGACCGGCAGCGCGCGGGCCAGTTTGCCAAACGCCAGCAGCGCCATGGCGTTGTCCTGCGTACTGCCCCAGTGGCCATCCTGCTGCCGGTTGCGCAGATATTGCGCGAGCCGGGTCACGGCTTCGTTTTCCGGGTCCACATCCAGCCACGCGGCCAACAGGAGCGCGGCCTCGCGGACATCGCTGGCGAGCCAGTCGCCGGCCGCGCGCGGGCGGGAGGTCGGCAGTTTGGTTTGTTCCAGCAGCAGGAGCGCCTGGCGCGGCTCGCCCGCCAGCAGCAGCGCGGATGCCGTGTGGGCGCGCGCGGCAAAGTTGAGCTGGGCGGCCTGTTCGCGGAGGCGCGCGTTCCAGCCCTCATGCGGTTGGCCGGCGCGGGCCAGAATGTGGCAAATGTAGGCGCGCGTTTGCAGGTCGGCGGCCGCCTGCTGCGGCGTGGACTTGGCCGGGATGGAGCGGTCAAGCTGCTCCTTCAGCCAGTTCAGCGCGGCCTGCACGCGGGCGACCGGCACCGTGAAGCCCGCCGCTTGCGCTTCCACCAGAAAATGCGTGGCATAGAGGCTCACGCCCTCTTCCACATCCGTCGTGAATGGCCAGACGGCGAACCCGCCGTTGCGCTGCTGCATGTTCAGCACGCGGCGGATGGCCGTTTCCACCATGCCGGGAATGTCGCCGGCGACGGTCGCGCCGGGCAGCATCCGCTGCGTCCATTCGCCGGCGTAGAGCAGCGGGAACGCGCCGGAAACGGTTTGTTCGAGGCAGCCGTACGGATAGTTCACCACGTAATCCAGCGCGCGGCCCATCTCCAGCGACGGCAGCGCGGAAAGCACACCCGTCAGCGCCACGGAAGCGGGCAGCCAGTCGGCGGGCGCGGTGAATGCGGCCTCTTCGCCGGGCGCCACCACGCGCTGCACCGATAGGCTGCGCGTGCCGGAAGCCGGCCGCACCGCCAGCTCAATCGCGTCGCGGAACTCTTCGCCGCCGCCGCTGACTTCCAGCGAGAAACGCGCCACCCCCGGGCCGGGACCGGCCACCAGCGGCACCACCAGATTCGTGGAGCCGCCCGTCGGCAGCGCAACGGTCAACTCCGCGGTTTCCGCCCGCAGCGGCCCGCCGCACAGCGCGCGCACGTTGGCCGTCAACGGCGCGCCGCTTTCGTTATGGAGCACCAGGCCGGCATCGCTGCGATCGCCAATGGCCATGAAACGCGGCAACGCCGACTGCACCACGAGGTCGCGCTTGACCTTGACCGGCGTGGAGGTCGCGCCGGTTTGCGCGGCGTTATAGGCCACCACCATCAGGCGCACCTCGCCGTTGAATTCGGGCAAATCAAACTGCGCGGTGGCGCGGCCCTCGGCATCCAGCGGCAGATCGGCCTGCCACAGGGCCAGCGGCTTGAAGCGGTTGGCCTTGATGGGATTCAACCGGCGGCGCAACTCCGCCCCGCCGCCGCCGCCCGCGCGCGGCACGGTTTCCACGGCATCTTCCGTCACCGGCATCAGCTCGGCATAGAGGTCATAGGCATCCACACCCAGGCCGCGACACCGCAAAAACTCCGCCGCCGGGTCGGGCGTGGCAAAATCCGTCAGCATGCAGATGGCTTCATCCACGACCATCACGGTCACCGCACCCGATGCCGGTTGGCCGGCCTGATCGCGCACGGTGATGGTGGCCTGCAGCGGGGTTTGCGGCATCGCGCGCGCGGGCGCGGCCACCGTCACCGCCAAATGGGGTTCGGGCGGGTCCACCACCAGCTCAATGACGCCGCTGGCGCGGTGCGCGCTCCATACCGCCTCCGCCTGCGCGGGCCGGATCAGCGTCAGCGTGCACCACGCATTGGGCACCTGCGCGGCGGTCACGGGCACCTCGAACTCCGCCGTATTTTTCTCCAGCGTGACCACGCGCGCCTCGCGCACGCGATCCGTTTCAATCGTCAGCAGGGCCGGGCCGGCAAACGGCGCGCGGACTTGCAGCCGGGCGGTCGCGCCGGGCCGATAGGTTTTCTTGTCCCACGCCAGCTCCACGCGGCCGGGTTTTTCGCGGCTCCACGCCAGCCATTCCTGCTGCGGCGAACCGGCAAAAAAGCTCAGCCGCGTTTGCGCGCCCGAAGCCAGCTCGGTGGCCACCAGTTCGTACTCGCCGGCGGTGTCCACCGCGAACGTCCAATCCTGCGGCGTGCCGTCGGCGGCCAGCGTATCGCGCCGGATCACCGCCGTTTGTTTTTCCGACTTCCATTCGTAGCGGCCGTTGTTGTTGCGGCGCAACACCGAGTTCCACGACACGCGCGCCAACGCCAGCGTCACCGGCTTGCCCTTGGCGACCCCCGCGCCATCCGGCTGCACTTCCACCACGGCCACCCGCTGCGTTTGCCCCACGCGCACCGCCCCCCCCTCCCAGGCCGCCTGCAAGCCGAGATAGAACGGGTAGGGATCAAGCAGCGTGCGGTCATACGCCGTCACGCCGCGCCCGTTGGCTTCCGTCACGGTCACTTGCTGCACCAGCCGCAACGCCGCAGGCGGCCGCCATGCCTTGCGGCTGACGGCCTCAAACTCCGCGCCGCCGTCATCATCCAGATTCAGCTCCCCCTGCTCGAACACTTCAGCCTCAAACTCCCGTTCCGGATCGCCGAACGTCCAGCCGGGCCAGTTGGTCGGCGCAAAATCCACCGGCGTGAAAATGGCCCAGCCCTCGGCCTTGAGGCCGGCCGCCGCGCGGCCAAAGAGATGCTCCGCGCGCACGCGCGAACCCAGCACATTTCCCGCCGCGTGGCGCCCTTCCGGCGCCGTCACCTTGACGCGGATTTGCGGCGGCACAAAATCTTCCAGCGCCACCTTGGCGCGGCCCAGAACCGTGCGCGTGCCCGGCATGGCCAACTGGATGGTGTAATTCCCGGTCTTCAGGTAATCCGGCAAGGGTACCGTGGCCCGCGCGGACCCGAAGTCATCCAGCGTGGCTGGAATCTCGCGATACACGCGGCCATCGGGCTGCACCACCAGCCACAGCACCGGGATGGGATCGGGCGCGCGCATTTGGTTGTCGCGCACCAACGCCTGCATGAACACGGTCTCGCCGGGACGGTAGATGCCGCGCTCCGTGAAAACAGCGGCCTCGAGTTTGCCGTCGGCCAGATACGGCGCGCCGCCGGTGCCCTCGCCCGGATTGATCCGGGCGCGCTCCAAATTAATGTAGGACAGGTCGCCATCGCGCTCCGCCACCACAACGCACGGCTGGGCGGTATCGGTTTGCGCCCACTCCAGCCGCAGCAGCCCCTGCTCGTCCGTTTCGCCGCGCGCCAGCGGTTGGTTGTTGCGCGCCAAAACGGTCACGGTGGCGCCGGCCACCGGCTGGGCATCGCGCAGCGAGTTCACCCACACCAGCGCGCCGCCGTCGTGCAACTTGGCGGCAATGCCGAGGTCCGTCACCACAATGACGCGGTTGTCGCCGCGGTCGGAGTCCCCTTCCACGCGCAAGGCATACGCGCCGCGCAACTCGCCGCCCGCCAGCGCGCGCAGGTCGAGGCTCGTGCGGACAATCCCCCCCGGCGCCGCAGTCGGCAGCCGGTTGGTCAGCGTCTGGGCCTCGCCATACAGATCCTGATCATTGCGGAAATATACTTCTCCCCGATCGGCCAGCGTCAGCGGCACGAGGTTGTTGGCGAACACCGGCTGCAGCCGCGCCACATATTCCTTGAGATTCACCGCCGCCACCGGCACGCGCAATGTGCCGCGCGGCGAAAGGTAATAACCGCTGTTGTCCAATTTCACGGCGGACTGCGGCTCCGGAATCTGCACGGACCGGGTCAACGCTTGGGCCAGGCTGGACCCATTGGCCGCCGGCAGACCCTTTTTGAAGGTCACGTCATAAATCGTGCCCGGCCGGAAATCGCCCCGGAGGCACAGCCCGCGCGAAGACCGCCATCCCGTGCCATCCACCGTGAAATCCACCGCCGGCTTGATGCTCACATACTCCGCCACCTTCGCCGCATTGGGCCGCGCGTTGAATATCGCCTCGATGATCGGCTGCTCGAACGATGGTGACCGCGCGTCCACCACCAACAGTTGCAGATTCAATTCCATGCGCAATGAGCCCTCACGCAGGCGATCTTCCGGCTGGACATCCTCACTCTTGGCTGGCAGGCCGGGCTCCAACCGGTACTCCAATTTTTCCGCCAGCACCGGCTCGGTTTCAATGACCGCCTCCTCCGCGTTCATTCCGCCCAGCAACCAGTACTTCACTTCCCCCTGCCCCTCCGCCGTCAGACGCAGGAAGCGCGTCAGTTGCGTGCGGTCCGGCGCCATGTTGAACACCAGCTTCAGCGTCACTTCGCGTTGCGCGGATACATCCACCTGGCCGATTTGGCGCAGCCGCAGCACCCGCTCAATGGGCTTTGGGGCGGGCGGCATCGCTGCGGTTTCCGCTGTGGGCGCCGGACTCGGCGGCACCAGGGTCCGCGTCCATTTCCAAATGCCGTAGGCATTGATCGCCAGAAACGCCAGTGCCAGCGCGAACCACCGCCCCCCCCCGCTCCGAATCGCTGCCGGCGCCAGTTCCGTGGCCGCCGCCCCCGCCACCTCCAGCGCCGCCTCCGCAAACGACTCCGGCGAATCCATCCCCGCCAGAATCTGCTCAATCACCTCCGGTCCAATGGCCCCGCCGATGATCTCCAACCGCTGCACCGATTCCGAAATCTGGTTGCGCAAGCCCTCCACGACATCCTTGCGCACGCTCTCCGGCTTGTGCGCCAAATGCCGTTCCACCTCGCACAGGTACTCCTCCACCCGCTGTTTTGCCGCCGTGCTCCACTTCATCTTCCGGGTTCCTTCCCCTGCTTCGCTTTCAATTTCTCCAACGCACTCATCAACACCGGCCAATAGGCATTCATCTCCGACAACCGCACCTTGCCGCGCGGGGTCAGCGAAAAATAGCGGCGCGGCGGCCCCGCCGCCGACGGCACATCGCGCGCCTTGAGCAGCCCTTCCTGTTTGAGCCGCGCCAAGATGGGATATACCGTGCTTTCCGACACCGCCAAGTCGTCGCTGGCCTGCAGCGCCTGCACCAGCTCATAGCCATAGCTCTCGCCGTGGCGCAGCACCAGCAGCACGCAATACTCCAGCACGCCCTTGCGCAACTGGGTGATCCAGCCCTCAATCATGGACTACTCCGCATCATGTATTACGTAATACATAATACCGCCCCGCCGGTCAATCCCCTCTTCTTCATTATTTTTGCCCAGCCCCGGCCTGCCGCCGGCCCAAGAAACCGGCACTTCCCCAACAACAGCCGACACACGACGCCTCCTGCGCAATACGCAGCTCGCAAGAACGCACGTGCCGCAGTTGACCGCCCGCTTTTTATTGATTTATAGGACCGACCCCTTTCCAAGCAGGCCGACCTCGGCGACGGCCGCACCCTCATGGATTGGCTGGCGGGGAAGGCGGAGAATGAAAACGCGGGAGCGCGTAAAACGAAGGCTGACAAAAAGGCTGAATCATTTGAAATTCAGTCCAAAAGAGAGAAAATCGAGAGGGCGGTGTATACATCAAAGCGGGCGTTGTGTGTTGGCATCAAAGGGGTAAATGGAAGCTATATCTTGAAAAATGGGCAGAAGGTTGTTTTCAAGCCTGCTGATGAGGCGCCAAATCGGGAATATAGGAGGGCGATCAAGAGCAAAACGCAATATAAGCGAGAGGCAGCAGCATCCATTATCGATGAAGCCCTCGGGTATAATCTGGTTCCGCCAACAACCATATTGGAACATGGAGGCCAAGTCGGATCTGCACAGGCGTTTGTCGGCGAGGCGAAAACGGCAATGGAATTGAAAGAGTCTGGGAGGCTGGCAGAAGCGCTCAACGGAATTCCCAAAGTCGAGCGTGAAAAGTTTGTAGCCCTTGACCAGGTTCTTTACAACACGGAGCGGCACGACAAAAACTATATGATTCTCAAGGATGGATCGGCCTCTCACATTGTTGCGATTGACAATGGTTTTTCAATCCCAACGGCTCACGATGACAATCTGCGGATGCCAATGCACGAGCAGTTTACCGAGTTTTCAGGCGGGCAAATTTCCGGCGAAGTGATGGATGGGCTTCTGAAAATGAAGGGTGAAGAGGCTGCGTTGAGGGCGCGACTTGAACCACTTTTAGAAAAGAATGCCATTGACGCACTGTTTTTGCGGGTACAAGATTTAATTGCAGAAGGGAAACATGGGATATGGAGATGAGGGTAGACATCATATACACCGGGGAAGAGACCGATACTACTGTGCCCATGTTTTCGATGAAGGACGGAATTGTGACCCCGCTTTCCGTGTCCGCAAAAGAGGACGCAATCCAAGGAATCTCGGTTGATGGCGAACACATGCTTTTCCCGTCGGACGGAATTGATTTCCTGAATGCGCTTCAGATTGTCTATTCAGGGGCGTATGTCCGGGCGACGGCTCCATACGAAGTTAAGTGAACATCACGATCAAAACCGACACGCTGACGCCATCGCTGAAGAAGATGCTGGCGAAGATGAAGAATCCGGTACCGGCCTTGCGGGGGGCCGGATTGGCGGTTGTGTCGATGGCGCAGGATGCGTTCACGGCACCATCCCTTCGTCCGTCAACGTGGAAAGCCAATGCGGCATCCACCATTGCACAGAAAGGCGCATCTTCTCCGCTGGTCGCCAGCGGGACGATGGCGAGATCGCCGAGCCTTTCGGTTGAGGTGGCGGTGGCCGACGGGTTGTTCTCCGTGATGCTGGGCGACAGTACGCTGCCGAACATGGCGGCGATGCTGCCGGAGATTCTGGAAATGCGAAACGATGCCCACCTGCGCATCTGGTTCAGTGAGGATGGCATCGCATTCACCCAGCTCGACCCGGACCAGCCGGTGGGCTCGACGCTGTACGCCATGATGGCGGCACGCGTGCCATCGGGCGCAATCGGCAACGCGCAGTTGGCCAACAACGCGGTGACAGGCACGAAGATTGCCAACTTGTCCGTGGCGGGCGCGCAAATCGCCAACAGCACCATCACCAGCAACAAGATTGACTGGAGCACGATGCCGGCGATCCCCGTCCTGCGCGGCTATGCGGAGAACGGCGCTTTTGCGGCGGTGCCGGTGGCGAGCGGCAACAACGCCATCGCGCTGGGATATGGGGCGGTTGCCAGCGGGATCTATGCCACCGTGGGCGGTGGCAGCGACAACACGGCCGGAGGCATAGCGGCGACGGTGGCGGGCGGCGAAAGCAATCTGGCCAGCAACAACTACGCCACGGTTAGCGGCGGTCGTGCCAACCGGGCGGAATCAACCCATTCAACCGTTGCCGGCGGGTACAACAGTCGGGCGCTAGGGCCGTACTCGGCGATTGGCGGCGGGAGCGGCAACTGGGCAACCGGGAATTGTTCCATCGTGAGCGGCGGCAGCGGCAACTATGCCTACGGGGAATATTCCGCCGTGGCGGGAGGCTCCGGCAACAGCGCCCTGGGCATCTATTCGATGATACCGGGCGGATACCAATGCAGCGCCAGCGGTCCGGGTTCGTTCGCCGCCGGCGGGCGGGCGAAGGCGAACCAATCCGGCTCGTTCGTGTGGGGCGACATGACAGCCGCAGACATCTCTTCCACAACCAACAACTCCGTCACTTTCCGCGCCGCCGGGGGGTATCGGCTGTTCTCCAACGCCGGGGCCACGATGGGCGCAGCGCTGATGCCAAATGCCACGGCCTGGTCGGCGCTGTCCGACCGCAACGCGAAGGAGAACTTCGCGCCGATTGATGCCGCCGAAATCCTCGAAAAGCTGGCGGCGCTGCCGCTGACGGCGTGGAATTACAAGGACGATCCGGAGAAGCGCCGGTACATCGGCCCCGTCGCGCAGGATTTCCATGCCGCGTTCGGACTGGGCGACGACACCAGCATCAACACCCTCGACGCCGATGGTGTGGCACTTGCGGCGATCCAGGGCCTGAACCAAAAGCTGGAGGAAGAAATTGACCGACTGACGGAAGAAAACGCGGAATTGATCGAGCGTCTGGAACGGCTGGAGGCCCTCATCGCGGGTATGGAGTAATCCTGTCAGGGGTTCAAAAACCGAGGAGAAGTGAAATGAATATCTGCCGGAACAAGAAAACAACGATGGTGGTGTTGGGAATGACGTTGCTGCTGGTTTGGACGGCGCAGGCGCAATACGCGCTTGATTGGCACACGATGGATGGCGGGGGCGGAACCAGCACGGGCGGCGTGTATGAGGTCACCGGGACCATCGGCCAGCCGGATGCCGGAGTGTCGGCGCTGCAGGGCGGAGACGTGGCGCTGCAGGGCGGGTTCTGGGCGCTGATCGGCGTGCTGCAGACGGATGGCGCGCCGACGTTGCGCATCGCCAACAACCTCAACGGCACGGCCACGCTGTCGTGGGCGGGGGACGGGAGCGACGGTTTCCAACTGCGGGTCGCCACCGATCTGGAGGCGCAGGACTGGACCGACGTACCGGATGTGCCTTCGGTCGTGGACGACGACTACCAGGTGACCGTGACGTTGACGCCGACCAAGCGCTTCTACCAGTTGCGCAAACCGTAACGGCTTTTGTAGGGCGGGAACGGTTGAGGCACGAAACCTTCCCGCCGGGAAAGGCTGGAAGGTCTGCGACCATTCCAGCTCTACAAACCAACTGGCATCGGCTTTTGGGGCCGGGAGACCTAGAGCATTTTCACCCATTCTGTAGCCGTTTTGTCTACTGCATTGGGCTTGGCCGTTGTCCGGCTGCATCGAAATGGCGCGGCTATTCCTGCTTCGCCTTCCTCGGCCGAGCCCAATTCGCTACGACCTCCCGGCTACATTATTTCTTCAAATGCTCCAACCTGAATAATTCACGCGACAAGTCTCCCCGCAAACCTCAACTGCTCCACAAAAGGCCCGGATCTGTTTTCCGCAGCTCCGGCTGAACCATTGGGGCAACCGTGCCATCCCGCTTCTGAAAAAAAGTCTCCGCAAAACTGTCCGCTGGCATCGCCCACCACTTCCGCCCGTGGATAGGAAAGCAGGTTCTCGCATTCCCATCCGGCGGCAATGCGCCTGTGGCATTTCCGATTGACGTTCCCTTGCTTTCGGCCCTATTGTTCATCGAATAGCCCCTTGTTGTTGCATTGCTGAAGGAGTGCGTTATGGAAGAATTGACATTGGACCAAATTCCCCGCAAAACCCGTGATCTTTATGAAAAAGCCATGGCGGCGCTCGAGCGCGGCAACACGGGCTACGCGCTGGATATGCTCAAGCAGGTCATTGCGGTTGAACCGCGTTTTCTGCTGGCGCGCAAGAACCTGCGGATTGCCCAGGTCAAGATTGCCGTGGCGGCCAAACCCAGCGCCATGACCCACCAGTTGTCCTCGCTCAAAGGCGCCTTCACGCTGATGGCCGCGCAGGGCAAGCTCAAGAAGGATCCCAAGGCCGCGCTGGATGGCGCGGAGAAGCTGCTGGCCATGGACCCGTTGAATCTGCCGTTCCTCAAGTTTTTCGCGCAGGCAGCCGAGGCGGCCGAGATGTCCGAGCTGGCGGTGCAGACGCTGGAAATCGCGCGCCCCTACTACACCCGCAACGTGGACTTTCTGCGGCTGCTGGCGCGGCTGTACATTGCCACCAACCAGCCGGGCGGCGCCAAGGATTGCTATAACGCCGTTGTGGAATTGCGCCCCAACGACCAGCAGGCCATCAAGAACCTGAAGGATGCGGCGGCGCTCGATACCATGAAGGCCGGCAACTGGACCGACATGAAGAGCGATTTCCGCTCCAAGCTCAAGGACCAGAAGGAGGCCATCCGCCTGGAACAGCAGGCGAAGTCCGTCAAGGGCGAGAGCGATATTGACGCGCTGATCGAGGACCGGCTGCGCGACATCCAGCGCGAGCCGCAGAACATGAACTTCCGCCGCGCGCTGGCGGACCTCTACGTCCGCGCCGAGCGCTTCGACGAGGCCCTGCAGGCGCTGGCCGAGGCCACGGAAGCCGCCGGCCGCTCCGATCCGCAAATCGAGCGCACGGTTTCGCAGATCAAGGCGCGCCAGTTCGACAACGCCATCGCCGCCGCCAAGGAGGCCAACGACGAAGCGGCCATCGCCGCGCAGGAGGCGGCCAAGGTGCAATTCCTCTATGATGACGCCTTGGAGATGGTCAAGCGCTACCCGAACGACCTGCAATTCCGCTACGAGCTGGGCTACCAGTATTATCTCCGCGACGAGTTCAACGGGGCCATCGAGGAATTCCAGTTGGCGCAGCGCAACCCGCAGCGGCGCACCCGCGCGCTGTATTATCTGGCGCTGTGCTTCACGGCCAAGGGGCAGTACGACATTGCGTTCGAGCAGCTTCAGAAGGCGGCTTCCGAACTGACCTTGATGGATGAAACCAAGAAGGATGTGGTGTACGAGATGGGCGTGTTGTCCGAGAAAATGGGGCGCACGCAGGAAGCCACCGGCTACTTCAAGGAAATCTACGCGGTGGACATCAAGTATCGCGACATTGCCCAGCGCATCGAATCCGCCTACCAAAAGAAATAGCCCCACCATGAAGCGCACCGCATTGCTGTTGGCTGCCGGGTGGGTGCTGGTCAGCCTGTTGGGTGGTTCGGGTTGCGGCCGTTCCCCGGATGCGCCGCCGCCGGCAGCCCCGGCGGTGGTGGAAGCCGCCATTCCCGCGGGCTTCGCGCGCGCGGCCGAGGGCGAGTTTTCCGTGATGACCTTCAACCTGCACCAGTACGCCCTGCTGGACCGCGATGGCAACAACGACACGCTCGAACCCAAGCCGCGTGAGGAAACGGAAGCCATCATCAACGCCATTCAGGCGGCCGCGCCCGACATTCTGGCGGTGCAGGAGATGGGCGATCCGGCCGCCTGGGCCGAGTTCAAATATAATCTGCGCCAAGCCGGCCTGGATTATCCCCACGAGGAATACCTGCGCCGCGGCAAATCCGATCTCAACATTGCCGTGTTGTCGCGCTTCCCCATCGTGGAACGGCAATCGCACACCAGCGACACCTATACCATCGGTCCCGCCCAGTTCCCCATTTTGCGCGGCGTGATTGACGTCTTCATTGAAGTCAACCCGCAGTACCGCCTGCGCCTGATGGTGGCGCATCTCAAGTCCAAGGTTTTTCATTCGTTCGGGCAGGCGGAAATGCGCCGCAGCGAAGCGCGGCTGCTGAACAACCACATCCGCGAGGCGCTCCGCGTCAACCCGGAGGTCAACCTGCTGGTGGTGGGCGATTTCAACGATGACCCCACCTCGGCCGCCGTGCGCGAAATCCGCACCTACAAGCGCGCCACGCTGCTGCACGATCTGCGCCCCACCGATGCCGTGGGGGATGCGTGGACCCACCGCCAGAACGATGATGTCTATCACCGCATTGACTTCATGTTGGCCAGCGGCGGGTTGCTGCCGGAAGTCATCCCCGCCAAGTGCTACGCCGTGCGGGCGCCCGGTTTGGAGCGCGCGTCGGACCACCGGCCCATTGTCGCCACATTTGTGGCCACCGAGCGCGGCGCGGAGTCCGCCCCCGACCTCACGGCGCGCATTCCGCCCGAGATTCCGCAAAACGACTAATCGTCCCGCCGCCAAAACGTGAAGCCCTCCCCCACCGCCATCCTGTTGGTTTCCTGCCCCGACCAGCGCGGCATTGTCGCGGCGCTGTCGTCGTTCATCGCGCAGCACAGCGGCAACATTCTCGCCCTGGACCAATATGTGGACAATCAGGAGGGCGTTTTCTTTGCGCGCATGGAGTGGGAGCTGGCCGGCTTCGGCTGCCCGCGCGATTCCTTTGCCGCCTGCTTTGCGCCGGTGGCCGATCCCCTGCACATGACGTGGCGGTTGTTTCGCTCCGACAAGCCGCACCGCATGGCCGTCATGGTATCGAAGCAGGCGCACTGCCTTTATGACATTCTGGCCCGCTACGAAAGCGGCGAATGGCCCGTCGAGCTGGCGCTGGTGCTATCCAACCACGAAGACCACCGCGGCCTTGTCGAACGCCACGGCCTGCCGTTTCACCATAGTCCGGTCACGGCCGCCACCAAAGCCGACGCGGAAGCCCGGCAAGTGGCGCTCCTGCGGGAAGCGGGAGTGGACCTGGTGGTGCTGGCGCGCTACATGCAAATCCTGAGCCCGACCGTGGTGGATGCCTTCCCCATGCGGATCATCAACATCCACCACTCCTTCCTGCCCGCTTTTGCCGGCGCGAATCCCTACCGCGCCGCCCACGAGCGCGGAGTCAAGATCATCGGCGCCACGGCGCACTACGTCACCGCCGCCCTCGATGAAGGCCCCATCATTGAGCAGGATGTGCACCGCGTGTCGCACCGGCAGGGCGTGGACGATTTGGTGCGGCTTGGCCGCGACCTCGAAAAAATCGTGTTGTCCCGCGCCATCTACTGGCACTTGCATCACCGCCTGCTGGTCTATAAAAACCGCACGGTGGTCTTCTCCTGATGCCCGACCGCGCCGCCCCTGCCCAAACCCGCCAAGCGGAATGCGTGGCGGGCGTACTGCGCACGCTCGCCGCTTGCGCCGCCGCCGCGCGGGCCACCCCACCCCCGTGGCCCGCCGAGAATCCGCGCCTGCCCGCGCCGCCGTTGGCCGACCTTTTGTACGCGCTCGCACCCGCCGGCACCGCCGACCCCGCCGAAGCTCACTGCGCCCTGTGCCGCGCGCTGACGGCCTACCAACAATGGATGTGCGCCGAGGCCGAAGCCAAAGCCGCGCGGCAGCCGGCAGATTTTCAAGCGGCGCTGGCTGCGGGCGACCGCGGCCACATCGCAGTGCTGTTGACTGATCTTGCTGCGGATTTGCGCCTGTTGGATCACTTGCGCACCGTCACGCCGGACATCGCGCCTGCGCTCCCCGCGGACGTGGCGCTGTTTTTGTGGCGCGAGTATCTGCTGCCCTGGGCCCACGCCGTCGCGCTGGCCCACCTTTGCGAGCCTTGAAACGGGCGAAAAGAAAAACGCCCGTGACCGCGCTGGTTGGGGTTGATATATTTGCCATTCGCGAATAGCGCATCCATATGAATCTGAAGAGGCGAGATAGATTGGTCACCCGGAAACGATTGGTGCGGGAAGGCCCGCATGGCACGTTTGCGCAACTGGGGCGGAAACTCGGGGTCAGCGCCATCGTGGGTGTGGTGGCGTTGACGCCAGTGGCATGCGCGCACAAGGCGTTCATGCCGCCTTCCGAATTCGCTGCGGGCACCATCTCCCGGGCCGCGCAAATTCGCGCGGAACGAATGGATGCGATTGCAGCCAAACGGAACCTGCCCGTTCCCCGCGATTTCCGACGGTTAATGGATGCCGCCATGCAGACCAACTGGTCGGCCGTGTCCAATGCCTATGCGCGCGTCTGGCCGCGCAGTCACCAGTACGAAAACACCCGCCCCGATCCGCGCATCACCACCGCGCTGTGGGATCCCGTCCACGAAACCTACTGGATCGCCTATTACTTCGCCGAAGGCTGGAGCCCGGAGCTGGCGCAGAACTACGCCAAGGCCCTGTTCGACAGCCTGCCGGCCCACAGCATCGTTTTTGCGGGCACGGATGCCTCCCGTTTTGTCGCCGCGCCCTTGGCCGAAAACGGCCTGCGGCCGGACCTCTTCTTCATCTCACCCAACGCGCTGGCGAACAGTCTCTACATGGATTACATGGAAGACCTCTACGGGACGCAGCTATGGATTCCCAATCCGGAGGAGCGCCTCGCGGCTTTTCAACGTCTCATTGCCGAAGTGCAGTCCGGCCGCCATGCCACGCCTTCTATCTCAATCGAAGATTCAACATTCTCAATCGCGGGCAGCGAAGGCCTTGGCGAAATCAATGCGGTGTTGATGGAGGACATTCTGGGCAAGAATCAATCCCGGCACTCGTTCTTCCTCGACGAAGGATTCCCCTGCCCCCGCCTGCGCCCCCACCTCAAACCTCATGGTCTCTTGCTGGAACTGTGCCCCGAACCGATCGTATCCCTATCGCCGGAAGAGGTGGCGCACGATATGGCGTATTGGGACAAGCTCGAAAAGGCGTTGTTCGCAACTCCCGGTTTTGCCGAAAGCCAGACCCCGCGACTGACCTATGCCGTCATGCGCAGCGCCATCGCCCGGATCTATGCCACCCGCTCCATGGCCGGACCTGCGGAACAGGCTTTCCAGCAGGCAATCCGCCTTGCTCCCCACGCCTGCAACGCCCATTACGACTATGTCATGCTCTGTTTGCTCCCGCGCGGAGAAACCGATCAAGCCGTTGAGATACTCCAGCAGTTGAGCGAACAATATCCCAACCATCAAGCCTACCGGGATGCCTTGCAGAGTCTGCGCTAGACATGCTGTGCCGTGGCGGCGGCGGCTGGATGGCGCGGCGCGCCGGCCCTGCCCAAAACCTCTCCGCGACTTTGCGACAATACGGCTTTACGCCTTGGCGCGGAAGCGGCGGATGAGCTCGTTGGTGGAGCTGTCGTGCTGGAGCGGCGCGGCCGGGTTTTGCAACTCGGGCAGGATGCGGTTGGCCAACACCTTGCCCAACTGCACGCCCCACTGATCGAACGAAAAGATGTTCCAAATCACGCCCTGCACAAAAATCTTGTGTTCGTAGAGCGCGACCAGTTGGCCGAAGGTTTCGGGGGTCAGTTGGTCGGCCAGCAGGGTATTGGTGGGCCGGTTGCCGGGGAAGGTTTTGTGCGGCACGAGTTTTTCGGGTACGCCCTCGGCGCGGCATTCCGCGGCGGTTTTGCCGAACGCCAGCGCTTCGGTCTGCGCGAAAAAGTTGCTCATCAATTTCACGTGGTGATCGCCCACCGGATTGTGGCTGCGGCAGAAGCCGATGAAATCGCACGGGA
>CAZNGD010000003.1:0-22800 GCA_964572295.1 uncultured Verrucomicrobiota bacterium | reverse complement strand
TCCCTACACGACGCTCTTCCGATCTACTTTGTCCTGCCCCAGCGTGGAGTGCGTGGCCCACGGATGACGATTGAGGTTGGTGGCATGGAGCCGGTCAAAGTCCACCAAGGTCAGATGGCCCACGCCGGAACGGGCCAGCGATTCGGCGGCCATGGCCCCCACGGCCCCCAAGCCGGCAATCATGACGCGCGCTTGCGCCAGCCGCGCCAGGGCTTCCGCCCCCAACAGCCATTCCACACGCTCAAACGGAGAACTCATGGCGACGGTCTACCGCTGGTGACACCGGGCGCTACTGGCCCACGTAACCGAACTTTTTCAGCAGCCAATAATTCCGCGACCAGTTGGATTCCACCTTGACCCATAACTCCAGCTTGTGGGGTTTGCCATAGATGGCGGTCAGGGCTTTTTGGGCGGCGTGGCGAATGTCGCGAATCATTTTGGCGCGCGCGCCGATGACAATCGGCCGCTGCGAGGGTTTTTCCACATAGATGGTGGCCTGCACGGCCACGGCGGACTCCGTTTCCGTCACCTGGTCCACGGCCACCGCGATGGCGTGCGGGAGCTCGGCCGTGAGCCGCAAGTTGATTTGCGCGCGAATCACATCCGCAATGAAAAAAGGCCCGGGATCATCCGTGAGCATATCGGTGGGGAACAGGGGCGCGGCGAGCGGCATGCTCGCGCGCAGGGCGGCCCACAGGGCGGGCAGGCCAGCGCCGGTGTGCGCGGACACCTCGAACCAGGTGACCGGCGGCGGGGCCTGGGCCGGATCGCGCGCCTGCAAGGCGGCGATGGTTGTGGCCCAGGCGGTCTCATAGTCAGCCCGGTTCAGGCCCAGATCGGTTTTATTCAACACCATGAAGATGGGCGACATTTCCGTGGCCAGTTTTTTCATCCAGCCGATGTCCTCTTCCTGCGGTGGCCGGGACGCATCCAGGAGCAGCAAAATGACATCCGCGCCGGTCACCAAACCGCGCGCCGTGCGGTTGAGCAACGAGCCCAACGAATGCGTGGCCTTCCGAATGCCGGGCGTGTCGAGAAAGACGATTTGCCGGTCCGCCTCGTTATGAATGGCGCGAATGGGGCGGCGCGTGGTTTGCGCCACGGGCGACACCACCGAGACATCTTCGCCGATGAGCGCGTTCAGGAGCGATGATTTGCCGGTGTTGGCCCGGCCGACAATGGCCACAAGGCCGGCGCGAAAGGTGGGGGAGGTCATGCGGTGGGCCGGAGATAGCTGGACAGGTCCACCACTTCGCCATTGACGGGCAGGGCCACCGTGGTGTTGGGCAGGTCGCCCACGCGCGCGGCCAGGGCCTCGCGTTGTGAGCGCTCGCCATGGACCAGAAAAACATGGCGGGGGTGCGCGCCGCGAATGTAGCGCAACAACTCAAGCCGGTCGGCGTGCGCGCTGAAGGCATTGAGGGTTTGCACCTCGGCTTTGACCTCGAACTCATCGCCAAAGACCCGCACGCGCTTTTCACCCTGCTGGATGCGCCGCCCAAGGGTGTTCAGCGCCTGGTAGCCCACCAGCAGAATCAGGTTGCGGTCGTTTTCGATGCCGTGCTTGAGATGATGCAGAATCCGGCCGTGTTCACACATGCCGGAGGCGGCCAGCACAATGGCCGGTTGCGGGGAGGAGGTGATGGATTTGGACTCCTCCACCGACCGCGTGAAGGTGAGCCACGGCGGGCTGACAATGGAGCCCAGATGGTTGCGCAAGGTTTGGGATTCCTGATCGAGATACGCAATGTGTTTCTCGAACACGCCGGAGATGGCGTGGGCCATCGGGCTGTCCACATACACCGGCACTTCCGGAATGAGGCCGCGCTCGCGCAGTTGAATCAGGTGATAGATGATTTCCTGCGACCGCCCCAACGCAAAGGTGGGAATGAGCACTTTGCCGCCGCGCGACAGCGCGCGCACAATATTCTCGCGCAAGGCCTCGTGGGCATTGAGCGCGTTGTCGTGCAGGCGGTCGCCGTAGGTGCTCTCGCAGATCAGAATGTCCACATCGTGGAGCTGCACGGGGTCGTTCAACAACGGCAGATTGCGGCGGCCCAAATCGAACGCCAGCGCAATGCGCAGGAAGTCGCCGCCATTATACGGAATCTGGATGAGGGTCAGCGCCGCGCCCAGAATGTGGCCGGCATCCACATGGGTGACGACGATATCGCCCGGCAGCCGCAAGGGGTCGCCATACTCGTGGGGCCGGATCAGTTTGAGCGAGGCCTCCGCATCCTCCATGGTGTAGAGCGGCACAATCGGCGGCAGGCCGCGGCGATTGGTTTTCTGGTTCAGGTACGCCGCATCCGCCTCCTGAATGTGGGCGGAATCGCGCAGCATGATCGGCACCAGGTCCGCCGTGGCGGACGTGGTGAGAATGTCCCGCCGGTACCCCGCTTGGACCAAGGTGGGAATGTTCCCGCAGTGGTCAATATGCGCGTGGGAAAGCACCATGGCATCCACTTGCGCGGGATCAAAGCACAGGGTTTGGTTGAACTCCGCCGCATCCTTGCGCCGCCCCTGAAACAGGCCGCAATCAAACAGAATCCGCGTGCCGTTATATTCCAGCAAATGCCGCGAGCCGGTCACCGTGTCGGCGCCGCCCAGAAAATGCCACTGCAAATGAGAGCTGCCGGAGGAAGCGGAAGTTGAGTTCATCTCGGAAGGATAGGCAATGCGCGCGGGAGTGACAACTGCAATGACTGGAGCATTTGAAGAAATAATGCAGCCGGGAGGTCGTGGCGAATTGGGCTTGGCCGGGGAAGGCGAAGCCGGATAGCAGCGCCATTTCGATGCAGCCTGACAACGGCCAGGCCCAATGCAGTAGGCAAAACGGCTACGGAATGGATGAAAATGCCCTAGGTCCAGTAGTGCCGATCGAGAGAGCGATATTGAATGGCCTCGGCAATGTGGTCCGCCGCGATGTGTTCCTGCGCGGCCAAATCGGCAATGGTGCGCGCCACCTTGAGAATGCGGTCATACGCCCGCGCGCTCAAGTGCAGGTCGGCCATGGCGGCCTTCAACAGCCCTTGCGCGGCCTCATCCAACACGCAATGCTTGTGCACATCGCGCGCGCGCATCCCCGCATTGCAATGAATGACGTGCGCGCCGCGGTTCTGTGCAAAACGCGCGCGCTGAATCGCGCGCGAGGCCACCACGCGCTCCCGAATCGCGGCGGAACTTTCCCCCTTTTCCAGCGAGGCCAACTGCTGGTACTCCATCGCGGGCACTTCCACATGGATGTCAATCCGGTCGAGCAGCGGCCCGGAAATCCGGTTGCGATAGCGCTGCATCTGAATCGGCGTACACCGGCAGTTTTTGGTGGCATCGCCAAAATGGCCGCAGGGACAGGGGTTCATCGCCGCCACCAACATGAAGCGGCAGGGGAAGGTGACCGAGGCCGCCGCGCGCGCAATGGACACCGTGCCATCTTCCAGCGGCTGGCGCATCACTTCCAGCACGTTGCGGTGAAACTCCGGCAGCTCGTCGAGGAACAGCACGCCGTTATGCGCCAGGCTCACCTCGCCCGGCAGCGGATGCGCCCCGCCCCCCAGCAAACCGGCATCGGAAATCGTGTGGTGCGGCGCGCGAAAAGGCCGCCCGCCCACCACCGCCTGATGCGCGGGCAACACGCCGGCAATGCTATGGATTTTGGTGGTTTCGAGCGCCTCCGGCAGCGTCAGCGGCGGCAGGATGGTCGGCACGCGCTTGGCCAACATGGATTTGCCCGTGCCCGGCGGCCCCACCAGCAGAATATTGTGCCCGCCCGCCATGGCCACTTCGATCGCGCGCCGCGCAAACTCCTGCCCCTTCACATCCGCATAATCGTCGTCGTACTTCGCGCCGCCGCCAAACGCCAGCTCCGTATCCACGCGGAAGGGTTCGATTGTTTTTCGGCCATCCAGAAAGTCCGCCGCCGCGCGCAAGGTGGCCACGGGATACACCGCCAACCCCTCCACCACGGCCGCCTCTTCCGCATTTTCCGGCGGGACGAGAATTCCCTGCCGTCCCGCCGCGCGCGCCTGAAGCGCAATCGGCAGCACACCGCGCACCCGCCGCACTTCGCCACTCAGCGCCAATTCGCCCGCCACGCAAAATTGGGGCAGGCGGTCGCCCGCCATTTGCTCTTCCGCCGCCAACATGCCCAGGGCGATCGGCAGATCAAAACTGGGCCCTTCCTTTTTGATATCCGCCGGCGCCAGATTGACGGTGGTGCGCCCCATCGGCGGCGAAAATCCCGAATTGATCAGCGCCGTCCAGACCCGATCCGAACTCTCCTTGACCGCCGCATCGGGCAACCCCACCACGACCACCTTGGGGTCCCCGTGCCCCGCATTGACCTCGATTTCCACCTCATACGCATCCACCCCATAGACCGCGCCTGAAAACACTTTTGCCAGCATAAGGGGTCAGTCCCATGTTTTGATGTTGTTGACTTTGGCGAACGCCTGTCCGCCCCATGCACCGCGCCGGGCCGTCGTCAATTTGTTCATGAACTCCGCACAGTCCGTCGCCTTGTCCATATGCCGCCGCTCCTTGATCCAGCCGTTGTGGTCCACCGTATTGGGTCTCAACCCCCAAGCCAAGGCATATTTTTCAGGACCGGCCTTGTGCATGACCGCCCCATCAGCCTCCGCCGCGCGCCATGGGCCACCCAACCCGCGATGATTCGCCCATGTTTTCGCTGCGAAGGGGCAAGGGTTCCATGGGGGGATTTCGCGGGGTCTTGGTGGTCAGGGGTTGAATTGGGCGAGGAAGGTGGTGAGTTCGTCGCTGCCGGGTTGGCCGGGGGTGAGCCAGGAGGAGTCGCTGTGGGCGCCGCCAAGGATGGCGAAGGTTTTGGGTGGGGCGGCGGCGGCAAAGAGAAGTCGCCCGCTTTGGAAGGGGACCACTTCATCGCGCGGGCCATGGCCGAAGAGCTTGGGCAGGTCGGTTAGGGTGGCGGCGGCGGCGGCGGCATCATATTTCACGGTCAGGAAGCGGTCGAGCGGCCAATCGGGGAAGCGGCGGCGGGTCATATCGGCGATGGAGGCAAAGCCGCCTTCGATGATGAGGCCGCTGAGGGGGCGTTCGCGGGCGAGCTGACAGGCGACGGCAGCGCCGAGGGAATGGCCATAGACGATGATGGGCAGGTTGCGGCTCATGGGTTGGGCGGCATCGAACGCGGCGCGGGCATCGCGGTAGAGGCCCTGTTCGGAGGGGGAGCCGGCGCTTTGGCCATAGCCGCGGTAGTCCCACAAAAAGAGGTTGAAGCCGCGCCGGGTGAAGGCGGGGGCGAGATGGGCGCGGTCGCTGATGTTGCCGCCGTTGCCGTGGCAATAGACCACGGTGCCGCGCGGATAGTTGGCGGGAATCCACCAGCCGGTGAGGACAACGCCATCGGCGGCGGTGAATTGGACTTCCTGAAAACGGAGTTGGAAGTGCGCGGGCGTGGCGTCAATGTCGCGGCGGGGGTGATACAACTGCTGGCGTTCCAAGCGCAGCAAGAGAAAGCCGCCGCCCCCGAGCGTCAGCAGGAGCAGGATGAGCAGCGTTTTCAAAAACTTTTTCATGCGGGTCATACTTCCAGTTTTTTCGGGAAGGTGGCGAGCAGTTTATAGCCACGCGGGGTGATGAGCACGGTGTCTTCCAGGCGCACGCCGCCGAACCGGGGGTAGTAGAGGCCGGGTTCGACGGTGACGACGTGGCCGGCGGCCAGCACGCCGGGCGCGCGGCCCAAGCGCGGTTCTTCGTGGATATCCAAGCCGACGCCATGGCCGGTGCCGTGGATGAAACCGCACTCACGGCCGACGGGGGCGAGCTGCGTGACGAATCCCGCGCGTGCGAAGGAGTCCACCACCGCTTCATGCACGGCGGCCAGCGCCACGCCGGGGCGCAGCAAGGCCAGCGCGGCACGTTGCGCGGCCTGCACCGCGCGATAGATTTGCCGCACTTTGGCGGGGGCTGCGCCGCGCACCACGGTGCGGGTGATGTCGCCCCAGTAGCCGGTGGCGCGGTGGCGCGGAAAAATATCCAGCACAATCGGCACGCCCGCGCGCAGCGGCCCGTGGCCGGTGTCGTGGGGGCGCGCGCTTTGCGGGCCGACGGCGACGATGGTTCCCTGATCGGCGCAGTCATGCTCCATGAGCGCGCGGGCAATGACGCTCTTGACGTGCTCGGCGGTCAGGGGGCGGCCCCGGTGGCGCAGCACGCCGCGCGGCCCGATGGTGGCCGCGCGAATGCAGGCGATGGCCGCCTGCATGGCGGCGACGGCGGCGGTTTGTGCTTGCGTGAGCCAGGCCACTTCGCGTGGGGTTTTGATGGCGCGCGCGGGAAAGGGGGGGGCCTGCTGAACATCCACCGCCACCCCGCTGGCGGCCAAGGCGCGCGCCACGCCGAGCGGAAGATGCGGGGTGGCCACCACGCGCCGCACACCCAGCCGGGTGGCCAAGGCCACGAACTGCTTGGCGAGCGACAGGGGGGGGCCGTGGGGCGCTTTGGCCAGCGTGGCGGGGGTATGAATGATGGCGCGGGGGCACGTTTTTCCCGCACGGGAAGCTTCCAAGGCGGAAACCAGCAGGTGCAACTGGCCGTTGCCTTCCACGAGCAGGCCGAAGGGGTCGCTGGCGGCCAGCCGGGTGGCATAGCGAACATTGCTTTCATCCAAGCCTGTGGCCACCAAAATGAGGGGGGCTGTTGATTTGTTCATAGTTTGGGCTGCTTTACTGAAAAAAGGATTGTCAATAGCCTGATTTTCAACGGATTTCGGGCATTTTTCAACCCCAAAATCCAGCGGGGTGGGGGGTAGGAGGCAATTCTTTGATGAATAGTCATTATACTACATATTGTGGATTGTGAATCTTTTACATCCACAAATTGTAGGGATGAAAAATAGATTGGAAAAAGCAGACTGGGGGCTTGTCGGATCGTCAAGCGGTCACTATGGTCACGGCTGTCTTCCGGCAGCAGAACCATAAGAGGCTGTTCATAACCTGTGGATAAGTGCATCGGAGGGCCATTTTAACGGGCTCCGCGTGGGGTCCGGTGAATGCAAAAAACAGGGTGTTTTAGGATTGAGTCGGCCGGGCGAGCCATGCGATACTGGCGGTCTGGGTAGAAGTAAGGATATTGGTTGTGGACGAAAACAGGGCCAACGCGGTTTGGGCAAAGGCGTGCGAGCACCTCGCAGAGGTGGTCTCGCCGGATATTTTCAGCCGGTGGATCGGGGTCATTGAAGCGACGGGGGATGACACGCCCGGACAACTGACGCTGACGGTTCCCAACGGGTTCTATCAGGATTGGCTGGAAGAGCATTATCTGCCAATGATCCGCCAGGCGCTGGGCGTGGCGGGGCACGAGCATATTGCGATTGCGTTTGTGGTGAACGGCAACAGTCCGCCACCGCCACCGGTGGCCGCGCCGGTGGTCAAAGAGCCGCCCAAACGGCGCGCGCCCAAAATCTACAACGTGGGCGGGGCGCTGAATCCGCGGCACACGTTCGACAACTTTGTGGTGGGGCCGGCGAACACCTTCGCCCACGCGGCGGCGCTGGCCGTGGTGGATGCGCCCGCGCGCGCCTATAACCCGCTGTTCATTCACGGCGGCACGGGGCTGGGCAAGACGCACCTGCTGCAGGCCATGGGCCACGCGCTCATCAAGCGCGGCAAGGGCACCGTGTGCTACACCACGTGCGAAGACTTCACCAACGAGTTCATCCAAGCCGTGCAGCAGAACGAGCTGATCGGCTTCCGCCGCAAATATCGGAACATTGATTTGCTGCTGATTGACGACATCCATTTTCTCGCCCGCAAGGAGGGCATCCAGGAAGAGTTTTTCCACACGTTCAATGCGCTGGATCAAAATCAAAAACAGATTGTGATGACCAGCGACCGCCCGGTCAGCGAAATCGCCAACCTCCAGAATCGCTTGGTTTCGCGGTTCGAGTGGGGAATGGTGACCGAAATGGAAATGGTGGACCTGGAGACCCGGGTGGCCATTTTACGGCAGAAGCGTGAGGAGCTGGGCATCCAGTTGCCCGATGGCACGCTGTTCTTCATTGCCGAGCACGTGCGCTCGAACATCCGCAAACTGGAAGGCTCGCTGCTGCGCGTGGCATCCTATGCCTCGCTGACGCGCAAATCGCTGACGCCGGAAGCGCTGGAGTATTTGCTGCGCGACACCATCGAGCAGGAAAACCAGACGGCGCTGACGCTGGAAGGCATCCAGCGGGTGGTGGCGGAGTATTACGACATTCGGCTGGGCGACATGACCAGCAAGCAGCGGCCCAACAACATCGCCTTCCCGCGGCAGGTGGCCATGTATTTGTGCCGGGAAATGACGGAGCAATCGCTGCCGACCATTGGCAACGCCTTCGGGCGCAACCACGCCACGGTGCTGCACGCGCACCGGACGGTCGGGGCCAAAATGAAAACGGATTCCTCGCTCCGGCAGACCATTCTTTCGTTGCAGCAGCGGCTGGGGGGCGCCGCGGCACCGGTGTGACATGGTGCGCCGCACGGCCCATCCTGGCGCTGGCATCCGGGGGGGGGTGTGGCCGCAAGGATTGTGGATAAGCCTGTGGAGATCGTGGGATATGTTGTGGAAAACCCGGCCAACCTGTGAATGGCGGCGGGTTATGCACACAAGGCGCTGGCGGATGAACAGCTTTTTCCACAGGCAAAATTCGCCGGAAGTCCGTGCGAGAGTTATTCTTTGCTTGCTGTGCACACCATGCACAGGACATACTGATAAGACGGTTTATAAATTTATATAGAGAGTAGTAGAGGCACCGGGAGGCGTCATGAAAATCAAGGTAACAAAAGAAGCGATGTTGGCGGCGTTGCAAAAAGTGCAATCCATCATTAATCCGCGCAACACCCTGCCGGTGTTGGCCAACGTGCTGTTGCGGGCGAAAGACGGCCAGTTGGAACTGACCGCCACCGATATGGCGCTGACGCTGCGCACCACGATTGAAGCGGAAGTCGCCACGGACGGGTCCACCACCATCCCCGCCAAGCGCATTCTGGGCGTCTTCCGCGAATTGGCGGTTCCCGAAGTCGAGCTGGAGGTCAACGACCAGAACATCACCCTCATCCATGCCGGCAGCTCGCATTTCCGCATTCACGGGATCGCCGAAAGCGAATATCCCAATCTGCCGGAGCTGGCGGAGGCCAAGACCTATACGCTGGATCAGGGCGACTTCAAAAACATGTTGAGGCTGACCTCCTTTGCGGCCTCGCTGGACACCAACCGGCAACTCCTCAACGGCGTGCTGTTGAGCTTCAAGAACGGCAAGTTGAGCGTGGTGGCGACGGACAGCCGCCGCCTGGCGCACGTCGAACAGGAAGTCGAGTTCCCGGCGGATGCGGCCCTGGATTTGATTGTGCCGCTGAAGACCGTGGATGAGCTGCTCAAGACCCTCGGCGATTCCGGGCCGCTCAAAATCATGGCCACGCCGAAGCAGGTGGGCTTCGACTTCAACTCCGTATTCATCGTCTCCAAGCTGGAGGAAGGCAAATATCCCAACTATCAGCAGGTGATTCCGCAGACCAGCACGCAGCGCATCACCATGGAGCGCGAGCCGCTGCTGACCGCCATTCGGCGCACGTCCCAACTGGTGATTGACGTGGTGTCCGGCGTGAAGCTGACCTTCAGCAACAACCAACTGGAAATCCTGGCCCAGGCGCCGGAAGTCGGCGAAGCCCGCGAAACCATGGCCGTGAAGTACAAGGGCCCCGAGATCGCCATCTCGTTCAACCCCCACTTCCTGATGGATCCGCTCAAGGTGCTGACCGATGACGATGTGCATCTTGATCTGACGGACGACACCAGTCCCGGCGTCATCCGCACCACCGTCAACTTTATCTATGTGTTGATGCCCATCCGGTCGAGCTAACCCCGCGCCGTCTTGGGCCTTGTGCTGACCCCCCGTGCCAGCACAGCCGCCCCTTGCGGGACGGCTGCGATGCGTTTGGTTGCCCGACTAGGATTTGAACCTAGACAAACAGATCCAGAGTCTGCTGTGCTACCGTTACACCATCGGGCAATTTGAAAATGAAACGTGGAGAAGGTACTTTTTCCGGACATGAAGTCAAGCTCACGAATCCTAACCCGGCCAGGCCTTGGGACTAGTCTGCCGTGAGCGATTTCCAAAAAGACAACGTGGCGCTGATGTGCGACATCGGCGAACTCGTCGGCCTTTTCGACTTTGAGCAGGGGTTTGATTCGTTTCTCCAGCGCGCGGTCTCGATGGTGGCCTGGCACATGCGCGCGGCGGTTTGCTCGCTTTATCTCTACAAGCCCGCCACCTGCGAACTGGTGCTGCGCGCGAATCAGGGCTTGAATCCGCAGCTCATCGGCACCCTGCGCCTCAAGATCGGCGAAGGCATCACCGGCCTGGCCCTGAAGGATATGCGGCCCATCTGCGAGGCCCGCGCCACCGACAACCCGAACTTCAAATATATCCCCGGCAGCCAGGAAGAAAACTTTGTTTCGTTCCTCGCCGTGCCGATTATCCGCCGGATGAATCCCGTGGGGGTGATTGTCGTTCAGGACCCCCAGTGGAATTATTTCACGCCCAACGACATTCAGGCGCTGCAGGTCATTGCCTCCCAGTTGGCCGGCGTGATTGAAAATGCCGACTTGCTGAGCGAGCTGCGGAAAAAAGAGCAGCAGGACATTGCCGTGCCCGCGTTTCATTCCGAACAGGAGTTCGGCCCCGGCACGCATTGCGTCCGCGGGGTGGGGGCCTCGGATGTCATGGGCATGGGACTCTCCACCCGCATCGGCCAATACCTGACGCTCGATCAGGAGGCCGCCACATGTCCCCTGGACCTCTCCGAGGACGACTTCGACCGCGCGGTGCTCGCCACCGAGCGCCAACTCCTCGATCTCCAACGCCGCCTCGAAGATAAGATTCATGATGCGGCCTCCATGATTTTTGGCGCCCACGTCCTGATGCTCAAGGATGAGGCGTTTTCCGGCGAAATCCGGCTGCAGATTCGCGGTGGAAAAAATCCCTGGACCGCCATTGTCGAGGAAGTGCGGCGTTACTCGCGCCTGTTCGCCCACAGCCCCAACCCGGCGCTGCGCGAAAAGGTGCTCGATGTGGAGGACCTTGGCCACCGGCTGCTGCAAAACCTGTCCGCCCAAAGCACGGCCAGCCCCAACCCGGACTACTCCGGCCAAATCGTCATTGCCGAAGAATTGCTTCCCTCGGACATTCTCAAGATTGCCGCGGAAGGCGCGGCGGGGCTCATTTTACTGGGCGGCGGCCAACACTCCCACGTGGCCATTCTGGCCAAGGCCATGCAGATTCCGCTGGTTATTGCCACCGACCGCCGGTTGCTCTCGCTTCCCGAAAAAACGCCGCTGCTGCTGGATGCCAAAGAAGGCCAGATCATCGTCCGCCCCGGCCCCGAAGCCATCCAGACCATGCAGAACATCATCCGTTCGCTGGCCGATTCCCTGCGCCTGGCCGAACTGGCGCAGCCGGAAACCCACACCCAGGACGGCGTCGCCGTCCACCTGTTCGCCAACATCAATCTCATTAGCGAGGTGGATGTGGCCCGGCGCGTCCATGCCCAGGGCATCGGGTTGTATCGCACCGAGTTTCCGTTCATTGTCCGCAGCAGCTTCCCGACCGAGGAAGAACAGTTTATCGTCTATTCCCGCGTGTTGGAGCGGATGCAGGGCGCGCCGGTCGTCTTCCGCACCTTGGATGTCGGCGGCGACAAGGTGCTTTCCTACTTCCACGCCGCGCCGGAATCCAACCCCTTCCTCGGTTTGCGCGCCTTGCGGTTCTCCCTGAAAAACCCGTTGATCTTCAAGCAGCAGTTGCGCGCGCTGCTCCGCGCCGCGCACGATCATCCCCAGGCCCGCATCATGTTCCCCATGGTGGCCTCGCTGGATGAATTCCTCGAAGCCCGCGACCATGTGGAAGCGTGCCACCGCGATCTCCAACGCGAAGGCATTCCCTGCCGCATTCCCGAATTGGGCATGATGATTGAATTGCCCTCCGCCGTCAGCATGATCAACGAGCTGGCCGCCGCCGCCGATTTCCTGAGCATTGGCAGCAACGACCTGATTCAATATCTGTTGGCGGTGGACCGGACCAATACGCGGATGGCGCCCTGGTTTGCCCCGCACCATCCCGCCGTGCTGCGCGCGCTGCATTGCATTGTGAAAACCGCGCGGCAGCACCACAAGGTCATTTCCCTGTGCGGTACGCTGGGCGCGGAACCGCGGCTGATGCCTTTCCTGATCGGGATCGGCCTGCGGCACTTCAGCCTCGACCCGTTGGAAATCCCGGCCGTGCAGCGGCGCATTGCGCAAATCAACGTGCCCCAGACCGAGCAGCAGGCCCAGCACATGCTCACCCTCGGCCGCATTGGCGATGTCGCCGACTTCCTGCAACAAATCAACCCGCCGGACTGAAGCGGCGCAGTGGACACCCTGGTTCATGGCCTGATCGGCGCGGCCTTGTGCAGCCGCACCGGTTTGCCCGGCGGGCGGCGGGGCCCGGTGGATGCCCACGGGCGCCGTCGCTGGGCGGACTGGACGCTCTGGGCCGCCTTTGGTTTTGGTATCCTGCCTGATGCCCTTTCGCTGGGCCTCCATTTTGTGCGCGATCTGCTGCTGGGCCGGGGCATCGCCTGGCAAGGCATTCCGCCGTGGGTGTTTTTTCTCTATCACACCACCCACAGCCTGCTGGGCATGGCCATCATCCTCGGTTGGCTCGCGTGGCGATTTCCGGCCCTGCGACTCCCCCTGCTGGCCTGGCCGCTGCACGTGCTGCTGGATGTCCCCACCCATGGCGAAAGCGTTTGGGGCACGCCGCTCCTCTGGCCTTTTTCCTCGTGGACGTTCAACGGTTGGAATTGGTGGCTCCACAAGGAAATCTTCATCGGCAGTTGGCTGCTGGCCGCAGGCCTGTGGTTGACCGTGGCCATCCTGCGGCTGGCCGGGAGAAAACAATGAACTTTTTGGAACTGGTGCAACAACGGCAGAGCGTCCGCCACTATCAACCCGACCGCCGTATTCCCCGCGAAGCCTTGGAGCGGTGCCTGGAAGCCGCGCGGCTGGCCCCCTCCGCCTGCAACTCGCAGCCGTGGTCCTTCGTGGTGGTGGATGATCCCGCCGCCGTGCGCGCCCTGGCCGCCGCCGCCTGTACGCGGCCACCTTTCGGCATGAACAAGTTTGCCCGCGATGCCTCGGCGTTGATTGCCGTGGTGACCGAAAAAATGAAGCTGGCCGCGCGGCTTGGCGCGCAATTTCGCGGGGTGCAGTACAGCCTGGTGGATATCGGCATTGCCTGCGAACACCTGTTGTTGCAAGCCACGGCAGAAGGACTCGGCAGTTGCTGGCTCGGCTGGTTCAACGAGCGCGCCGTCAAAAAGTTTTTGGCGATTCCGCGCGCCCAAAAAGTGGATTTGCTGCTGGCCCTTGGCTACCCCGTCGAGCCTGCGCCGCGCCCCAAAAACCGCCACCCCCTCGACCGCATCCGCCGCTACGCCTGACCCCGCCTCGCAGGGTCTTCCAGCGCCATTGGGCTACGGGATTTATCCTTGAGTTTGACCCGGTTGGCGGCCTATGATCGAGCCGCTATGAAGTACGCGCATAGCCTCGAAAAACACCCCCCGGAGCAGTGGCAGCCACTCTCCCAGCACTTACACAATGTTGCCAAACGAGCCGCAGACAATGCGGCTCATTTTCAATCGGCTGATTGGGCGTATTTAGCAGGTCTGCTGCATGATTTCGGCAAAGCCAGTGATGCTTTTCAAGCCTATCTCTTACGGAGTAACGGACTGGATGACTCTGAATATGATTCTGCCGGACAGCCCTCAACACACTCCGGGGCAGGCGCCGTTTGGGCCATGGAAACGTATGGCCAGCTTGGAAATATCCTGGCTTATCTTGTAATGGGGCATCACGCGGGATTGCCCGACTGGATTGGGGGAGTGAATCCCGCTGGTTCTCTTTGTGCGCGTCGCGAAGAAGCCAGTCGCGAGAGGGTTGCAGTCCGAGAATGGGCAAGCCAACTGCCGTTGCCTACCCAAGTGCCTCCCCCACCGTTCCGAATGAAAGACCGCGAAGTCCATTTTTGGATTCGGATGCTGTATTCCTGCCTGGTGGATGCGGATTATCTGGACACCGAGCGTTTCTTGGATCCCAAGCGTTTTGCGGAACGAAGAACATTCCCGACTTTAGACTCATTGGCAAAGCCTTTTTTTGCGGCGCTGGACCAAATGCAACAACAGGCGGAGGCAACCCCGGTCAATCAAATACGGGCAGGCATTCGGCGCGACTGCGAACAAGCCGCCCAGCTTCCGCCGGGATTCTTTTCGCTATCCGTGCCGACAGGTGGCGGCAAGACGTTGTCGGGCACGGCCTTTGCCTTCCGCCATGCTTTACAATACAACAAACAGCGCATCATTTATGTGATTCCCTATACCTCCATTATTGAGCAAACGACGGATGTTTTGCGAAAACATTTGGGGGCTGATGCCGTGGTGGAACACCACTCGAATCTTGAATCTGAATCGCAATCCAAATCGGCGCAGTTGGCTGCCGAAAATTGGGATGCCCCCGTTATTGTCACGACGAGCGTCCAGTTTTTTGAATCGCTGCTGGCGGCTCGTTCCAAGCGGTGCCGCAAGCTGCACAACATTGTCAATTCGGTGGTGGTTTTGGACGAAGTGCAGCTCCTGCCGCCGGAACAGGTGAACACCTGCAGCGAACTCATGCGGCAACTCGTTGAACGCTACGGTGTCACCATCGTGCTCAGCACCGCGACCCAGCCGGTATTGCCGGGGCTTGCCCATGTGCGGGAGATTGTTTCCGATCCGGCGGACCTGGCTTTTCGTTTGAAGCGGGTGGAGTATGAATTTCCGGATGTTAAGCTCAATAAAAGCCGGTCATGGGATGAACTGGCAGAGGAGTTGAAAGCGCATCCGCAAGTGCTTTGCGTGGTGAATACGCGACGAGACTGCCGCGAGTTGCACGCCAAAATGCCTGACGGGGCCATCCACTTGTCCACGACGATGTGCGGAGCGCATCGGTCCAACGTGATAGCGAAAATCAAACGCAAGCTCACGGCAAATGAGCCGGTGCAGGTCATCAGCACGCAGTTAATTGAAGCGGGGGTGGACATTGATTTTCCGGTGGTATATCGAGCGCTGGCCGGGCTGGATTCCATCGCGCAATCGGCGGGGCGTTGCAATCGCGAGGGCAAGCAACTGGATGGCGGAAAAGTGGTCGTATTCATCCCGCCCCGGCCCGCCCCAAAAGGGACATTACTCAAGGGGGAAGATTCCACGCGTACGCTTTTGCATGAAATGATTTCGATGGAAGAGCCGGGTGTGTTTCGGCGATATTTCCAAGACTTCTATGGGCGTGTTGAAGAGCGTTACGCGTATGAAACATACCTTGTGCAAGATGCCCGCGATTTTCAATTCCAGTTTCGTGAAGCGGCGCACGCATTCCAGATGATTGACCAAGCGCAACAGTCGGTTTTTGTCCGCTTTGAAGAGGGTGACCAGCTCATCGAAACCTTGCGAAAACTCGTGCGGGCCAACCAGCCCTATGGCTGGCTGTTGCGGAAGCTTCAACGCTACTCTATGACGCTCCGGCTCTCCCAAATGAGGGCGTTGCAAGATGCCGGGCAAATCGAGGAATTCGCCTCTGGATTTTTCGTGTGGAACGGTTGCTATGACCCCACAACAGGCGCGGATATTTTTAATGTGGACGGGATTTGGAGTGCAGAAAATAGTGTTTATTGAGAACAAGGAGACTACCCGATGAAACGAGGATTTTGTTTAGAAGTGTTAGGTGATTATGCCTGCTTCACACGCCCCGAAATGAAGGTGGAGCGTGTCAGTTATGATGTCATTACGCCGTCTGCCGCTCGCGCGATTTTTGATGCTATTTTGTGGAAACCCGCGATTCGTTGGCGCATCAAACGAATTGAGGTTTTGCATCCCATGCGCTGGACGAACATTCGCAGGAACGAGGTTGCGTCTGTGGCGTCGCCCCGGAGCAAAGGCATTTTTATAGAGGATGACAGACAGCAACGCGCCTCTCTCTTGTTGGTGGACGTGAAATACCGGCTTTTCGGCGAGTTCGATTTCATTCCATTAGACAAGCGAAACAAGGTGAAGAATCCGGTGCCGGAATGGCTGGTGGATAGTTCGGAAAAAGATGAGTTGGCAAAAGAAGATATCAAGGCAGACGAAACCGAAGCCAAATACGCGGCGATGTTTGAACGGCGCGCAAAAAAGGGACAGCATTTTCACCAACCTTATCTCGGATGCCGAGAATTTGCGGCGTATGTGCGGTTGGTTGATCCGGTGAAAGAACCAGCGCAACCCATCCAGACCACCCTGGACCTGGGTTGGATGCTGTTTGACCTGGATTTTTCGGATCCAAACAACATCCGCCCCTTGTTCTACCGTCCCCAAATGATTCAAGGCGTGATTGATGTCCCACACCCGAACAGCGAGGAGGTTGTGTCATGATTCTGCAGTCACTCAAAGAATACTACGACCGCAAGGCGACCGACCCCGAATCCGGGATCGCGCCTTATGGATGGGAATACAAGGAAATCCCCTTTCTCGTTGTGATTGATGGCGAAGGTAATTTTATTCATTTTGAGGATACTCGAGGCTCAACTAATGGACGATTGAGAGCTAAAACATTTCTCGTTCCCTCTCTTGGAGAAGCAAAAGGAAATGGTATCAAAGCAAATCTATTTTGGGAAAATATTGAATATATGTTTGGTATACCTGCTGATAACCAAAGAAATATAGAACGAGTCAGCAAGCAACATAGCGAGTTTAAACGACGTCTGTATGCCATTCAAGGCAATCACCCTTTTCTAGAAGCCGTTCGGATATTTATGGACCGATTACCTAGAGAATCCATTCAGAAAAGCCCTCTTTGGAATGAAGTGTATGGCGCTAATCAATATTTCCTCATTTCAATATTGGGTTTTGGCGCCGTGACTAATGATTTTGATTTAAGAAACCTGATAAATCAATTTTTAATCCCGGAGGGAGAAACAGGTATATGTTTAGTTACAGGTGAAAAGGATGTAATAACGCCACTTGAGCCTGTTATTTCAAGGGTATTTGGTGCAAATACAACAGGTGCTCATATCGTGGCAATTAACAACAAAGTTACTGCTTCAGGTAATACTGGCAAGACTCCTGCTTTTGCTTCATTTATGAAAGCTAAAGGGTATAATTCTCCTATAGGCAAACGGGCATCTTTTTCCTACACCACAGCCTTGAACACCTTGCTTGGTAAAGATTCCATCCAACGAATGCAAGTGGGCGAAGCCTCGACCATCTTTTGGTCTGATAAAAAGAGCCGTATTGAGGAGGACTTTTCCGCGTGGTTTGTTGATCCGGAAAAAGACAATCCAGACCGACATATTCAGGCGGTTCAAGCGTTGTTGAAAGCGCCGAGAGCGGGGTCATTGGCAGAGGACACAGAAGCCGAAACTAAATTCTTTGTGTTGGGACTCTCGCCCAATGCTTCGCGCATTTCCATTCGTTTTTGGTTTGCGAAGCCATTACCCGAGATGTTGGAACAAATCCGGCAGCATTTCAGGGATTTGGAAATAACACACGGCCCCAAAGAGAGGCCTATCTTTTCTCTCTTCCGTCTATTGGTGACGACTGCCACGCAGGGCAAAGCAGATAACATCCCTCCGAATCTCGAAGGCGACATGATGCGCGCGATCCTGGAAGGGCTTCCTTATCCCGATTCTATTTTGCAGGCGGCTATTCGCCGTGTCAAAGCCGAACGCAAGATTCCCTTCATTCGCGCGGCCTTGATAAAAGCCTGTATCAACCGCCAAACTCGATTTAGAAAACACAACCAACAGGAGGAACTAACCATGAGCCTTGATCGTGACAACCCCAGCATCGGATATCGTATTGGACGACTATTCGCTACCTTGGAGAAAATCCAAGAAGAGGCCAGCCCCGGAATTAACGCCACCATTCGTGACCGATATTATGCAGCGGCATCCAGCTCGCCCGCCACGGTGTTTAGTCGTTTGATGGCGCTCAAAAACCATCATCTCTCCAAGTTGGAGAACCCCGGACGTCGCACAAACTTTGAGCGCTTGATTAGTGAAATTGTGTCAGAACTGGACGATTTCCCTGCTCACCTCAACCTGAATGAGCAGGGGCGTTTCGCGATCGGCTACTACCACCAACGACAAGACTTCTTCACCACTAAAAAAGAAAAACAAGACTAACCCAAAGGAAACCCACATGAGCAATTCCATTCAAAACCGTTATGATTTCCTGCTGTTGTTTGACGTGCAGGACGGCAACCCCAACGGCGATCCCGATGCTGGCAACTTGCCGCGCATTGACCCCGAGACTGGCCGCGGCCTCGTCACCGATGTCTGTCTCAAGCGCAAGGTGCGCAACTACGTGCAGTTGACCAAAGCCGACGCCACTGGTTATGATATCTACGTCAAAGAAAAGGCGATCCTTGGGGCCGCGCATTTCGCGGCATTTGCAGAATTAGGATTTTCCACGGGACAGGAATATCGTGCCACGCTCAACACCGGACAACTTGAAGATTTTAATGATTTGGAGCTGCCGGATGGACTCACAGTAGAAATTAACGATGACGGTGAGAGTGGTAGTTTAATTGTAGCTTCTGATGTTGATAAAAAGGCCATTCAAACATGGTTGAACGAGGAAAAACCTGCAAAAGAGATCGCTGCAATTATCAAAAAGGCACTTAAGGAAGCAAAACCTAGGAAACCCACGGCTCAAGAAACAACTAAAGGGCGAATATTAATGTGTGAAAAGCATTATGACATTCGTACTTTTGGTGCAGTCATGTCGCTTAAATCCGCCCCAAACTGCGGTCAGGTGCGCGGGCCCGTGCAGATGACCTTTGCGCGTTCGGTTGATCCGGTGGTGACCTTGGAGCATTCCATCACACGGATGGCCGTCGCGACGGCTGCAGAAGCTGAGAAGCAAGGAGGCGATAACCGGACCATGGGCCGAAAGAGTACTATTCCCTATGGGCTATATATAGCTCGTGGGTTTATCTCGGCCCATTTGGCGAACCAAACTGGCTTCTCTCAAGATGACTTGGGCCTGTTTTGGGATGCCTTAGTCAATATGTTTGAGCATGATCGTTCCGCCGCCCGCGGCCTGATGACCTCGCGAAAGCTCGTGATCTTCAAGCACGATAACGCGCTGGGGCAAGCCTCTGCCCAGTCGCTATTCGATTTGGTGGCCATTACTCGCAAAGAGAGCAGCAAGCCGCCGCAGTCTTTTGACGACTACGCGGTTGAGATTGACCGCGCCAAACTGCCCCAGGGCGTCGAGATCGAGGAGAGATAAAACAGGCTTACGGCCAGCGGCTACTGAACTCTGACGTTGTCCATAACGGGCGCTGCGATTTTCGGTTGTCGCTGGTCGGATGTTGACTGTCGGAAAAAGGAGCCAAACGATGTCATCTTCGCCCATTGGACTTTCGCATGGTTACCGCAAGATGCTGTCGTTTGGCTTCGCCTGTTTGGTGTATCACGGCACCACGCGGTTTTGCCGCCGGGTCTATCCCTGGCAAGCCGATCCGCTGGGCAAGACCAGCGGCCAGATGATTGGCGCGGCGCGTTCTGCCCGGCAAAACATGGTGGAGTCTTCGGCGCGCGCTGGCACATCCAAGGAAACCGAATTGAAGCTGCTCGATGTGGCGCGGGGCAGCTTGGAAGAGTTGCTTGGAGACTACGAAGCCTTCTTGATTGATCGCGACCAAGAAGTCTGGTCCATCCACGATGAACGATGGAAGACGGTCAATGCGCTGCCGCTCGATCCGTTTGAATACTCGGACGACAGTTTGCATGAGTTCAGCCGCCACATCATCGCCATGCGCCAGCGCTTCGCCCCTTGGTTGGAGCATGAAGACCCGGTCATTGCCGCCAATTCGCTGATTGTTATCATTCGCCGTGCCGCCCAGCTTTTGCGCCGACAGATGGAAAAAACTGCCGAAGAATTTACCGGTGCGGGTGGCTTTCGCGAACGCATGAACAAATTACGTCTCGAACAGCGGGAACGGGTTGAAGCCCGTAAACCCCAGCCGCCGGCTTGTCCGGCTTGCGGCAAACCCATGGTCAAGCGGCGGGCCAAATCCGGCCCCAGCGCCGGCAAAACCTTTTGGGGTTGCGCGGATTTCCCCGCCTGCAAAGCCATTCAAGAGATTCAGAAATGAGCCCGACCGGCGACAAACGACGGACGACAGTCGGGGTGTCGGTGGTCGCTTGTCGAACGGCGTTATTCACGGCAGCCTGTTTTTTATCCTGCGGGGTGAGTTATGTATTCGGAAGCTGATCTCCTGCCGCTCTCGGCCCTGCAGCACCTGCTGTATTGTGAGCGCCAATGCGCCTTGATCCACATCGAGCAAATCTGGACTGAAAATCGCTACACGGCCGAAGGACGGCTGGCGCACGAAAAAGTGCATAGCGCGGGCCAGGAGGTCCGTGACGGCGTGCGCATGGTCCGGGACTTGATGTTGCGCTCGTTGCGGCTGGGACTGGTGGGCAAGACGGATGTGGTGGAGTTTCGCGATGGCGTGCCCTATCCCGTGGAGCATAAACGCGGGCGCGACAAGGCGAACGACTGCGACCGGGTGCAGCTGTGCGCGCAAGCCCTGTGCCTGGAAGAAATGCTGGGCATTACCGTGCCCGAGGGGGCCATTTTTTATGGCCAACCCCGCCGCCGAACCGTCGTGCCGTTGGATGCCGCTCTGCGCCAAAAAACAGAAGCCGCCGCCGCCCGGCTCCATGCCCTTTTTGATGCGCGGGTGACTCCGCCTGCGGTCTATGACAAACACAAGTGCGAGCCCTGCTCCCTTTTGAATGAATGTCGGCCACGGGCCGGCGGCAATGTCACCCGCTATCTTCAGGAGGCGCTGCAATGAAGCAATTGCTGAACACGCTCTACATCACCACACAGGGCAGCTATCTGCGCAAGGAGGGCGAAACCATCGTGGTGGAGGCCGAAAAGGAAGTGCGCGCCCGTCTGCCCATCCACAACATCGGGGGATTGGTTTGTTTTGGCAACATCCTGTGCAGTCCGTTTTTGCTCGGCCATTGCGGCGAAAATGGCGTGGCGGTCAGTTTTTTGACGGAGTACGGCAGGTTTCTGGCCCGGGTGGCGGGCCCGCAATCCGGCAATGTCCTGCTGCGGCGTGAACAATACCGCCGGGCGGACAACCTCGAACAATCGGCGGAATTGGCCCGGATGTTTGTCTTCGGCAAAGTCAACAATTGCCGGACGGTGTTGCAGCGCCATTTGCGTGACCATCCCAACACGCCGGACAACGGTCTGGTGGAAGCGCTGGTTGTCCGCTTGCAACAGATGTTGACGCGGTTGCAAACGCCACTGGCGCTGGATGAAGTGCGCGGACTGGAAGGCGATGCCGCCCGCGCCTATTTTGGCGTGTTCAATGTGCTGTTGAATGCCGCCAGCGGTTTTGAATTCCACGAACGCAGCCGCCGGCCGCCGCTGGACCCCATCAACGCCCTGCTGTCCTTTCTATACACCCTGCTGGCTCACGATTGCCGCGGCGCGTGCGAAGCTGTCGGCTTGGACCCGCAAGTGGGTTTTCTGCATCGTGACCGCCCCGGCAGGCCCGGACTGGCGTTGGACCTGATGGAAGAATTCCGGCCCTTCCTGGTGGATCGCCTTGTCCTTTCGCTCATCAACCGCCAGCAAATTACCCCCAAGGATTTTGAAACCTCGGAAACCGGCGCCGTGCTGCTCAAGGAAAAACCGCGCAAGTTGGTTTTGCAATCGTGGCAGGAGCGCAAATTGGACAGCCTGACCCATCCTTTTCTCAACGAAAAAATGGCGGTGGGCTTATTGCCGCACGCCCAAGCCCAATTGCTGGCCCGCCATCTGCGGGGTGACACCGAACTCTACCCGCCCTTCCTGTGGAAATAGGTCATGATGGTGCTCGTCAGTTATGATGTTTCCACGGTGGACAAGCGGGGGCAGGCCCGGTTGCGCAAAGTGGCCAAAGTGTGTGAGGACTACGGCATCCGGGTGCAAAATTCCGTGTTTGAATGTGTGGTGGACCCGGCCCTGTGGGTGGCCTTCAAGGCCCGGCTGGAAAAAATCTACGACCCCGAACAAGACAGTCTGCGTTTCTATTTTCTGGGCGCTAATTGGGGCAAACGTATTGAGCATCTCGGCAAAACAAAAGGATTGGATGTCACCGAACCACTCATTTTTTGACGTGCGCGAACCCCAAGCGCCCATCAAAACCCCGGGAGGTTCGCGCCGACGGCAACCATCTGGTGGAGCAGTGGTTACGACCCCAAGGCATCGGATTGGTTCTTTGACAATTGCATAAACAACAACGTTCGCGCTGGGTGTTGGATTGCATAACACCGCAGAATGACTTACAAATAGATGGTCGCGCCCCGCGCGGGGCGCGTGGATTGAAACCGACATCGCCGAGGATACCTGCCGCGACATCGTGGTCGCGCCCCGCGCGGGGCGCGTGGATTGAAACTTTTGCTCATTTTGTGCCTTCCTATCTGCTCTTCGTCGCGCCCCGCGCGGGGCGCGTGGATTGAAACACACCCGCCGCGCCGGTCAGCTCGTCGGCGAGGCGTCGCGCCCCGCGCGGGGCGCGTGGATTGAAACACTGCATATTCACAAGTCAACTCCCAAAGTGAAGTCGCGCCCCGCGCGGGGCGCGTGGATTGAAACTCGGGATTGCCGTAGCGGTCAAAGCGAATACCGTGTCGCGCCCCGCGCGGGGCGCGTGGATTGAAAC
>CAZNGD010000002.1:0-24974 GCA_964572295.1 uncultured Verrucomicrobiota bacterium | reverse complement strand
ACCGTTCCAGCCCTACAATCCAATCCGAAACAGGAAAAATGACCGGATTTTTGAAGTATCCGCATCATTGGCCTCTGTAATCAATCATGACTTTTTCTTCCCTGTTGATGAATTATTCAGGCTGGGGCATTTGAAGAAATCATGTGGCCGGAAGGTCGTAGCGAATTGGGCGTGGCCGAGGAGGGCGAAACAGGAATAGCATCGCTATTTCGATGCAGCCTGACAACGGCCAAGCCCAATGCAGCGACAGAACGGCTACATCATTGATGAAAGTGCCCTAAATCAACCGGACAAACCGTTTGTCCCGCTGCGGGAGACCCATGCCTCCCGCGTTTTTTGTGCCGCGCCCCTTTTTCAACGCCGCGCGCCGCGCGCCATCAGCGCCGCGCCGGCCGCGTTTTGACCCACTCGCGGATATCCGCCACGGTGTTCTGCCACTTGCGCGGCTCCACCCGCACCGCCAAAAAGGCGTTGAACAAATCCAGAAATATCTCGCGCCACGAATCCATCTGTTCCATGCGCTGCTGAAAACGGCTGGCCGCGTCCAGTCGGCTTTCGCCCGCTGGCAGTTTGAGATTACGGATCAACAACTCATCCGCTTCCAGCCCGAACTTCCATTGGTTCTGTTCATCCAGCGCCAGCGTGATGGTCGCCTCTTTCAGTTTTTTCCCGCTCAACAGGCAGGTCTTCGCCTCCATGCTCGCTTCCGGCATGCCTTTTTTCAGCACGCTCAAATACGCGCCCTCCCCCTCATGCCAGAAGGTCAGCGGCCCCTCCACCAACACCCCCACCGCCTGCCCGGTGGCCAGCGCGAGGCGGCCCTGTTGCGTTTCCGCCTTGAACCAGAGCCACGTCAGGAACTCGCGGCCGGGCGCCACCGCCATCGCCACGCGTTCCATTTCCGGCGAAAAGCTGGCCCCCGGAATATCGCGCAAATCCGTTTTCCGCAACCGCTGCCCCAGCACATCCGGGGTGGCCGGTTCGCCCGCAAAGCCCAGCGCCGACTGCAGCGCCGCCATGAATACATCCAGTTGCGCCAAGGGCAACGCCGATACATATAAATATTTTGTTCCCGGCCGGTACACAAAAGGCAGCGCCCGCAACTGCGGCGGCATGGTCGGCAGCAAGCGGTCCAGCACCCCCTGCCGGATTTCCGCGCGCACCGGCGCTTTGAGATAGGACTTCCCATCCGCCGCCATCATCGCCAGCTCCTCCAGGCGGCACTCCGCCTTGAGCAGGGCGGCGGGCACCTTGCGTTCCGCCCGGCGCAACGCCAGCCGCACCCACCCCGCCAGCATGGCGGTCTCCGCCGTAATCTGCGTATCCAACAAATGCCGCCCCGTCACCCATCCGCGTTGTTCCCCGGTCGTCAGCCGCTCCAGCGAACCCGCCCGATGCACCGCAAACCGCTCCGCCCAATCCTCCGGGAACACCCGCGGCAACTCCACCATCCGAAAACTGACCGAACCACTTTCAAACGACATGACACCAATCTCCTCGTAGCCGCCGACTCTGCCATCCCCACCCCCGCCCCGCAAGCCCGATGACCACCCCGCCCGCCCCGCCGCGCCGCGCCGCTGGGGTTCAGGCCCATAATATGCGGGTTTGCGGTTTTACCCGGCGCAAAGATTCTTGATTTTCGGTGTTGCCTTTTGCCGATTATGGCCATATGTTCATTTGCAGATCAACCACCCGGAGGACCCATTCCCATGCCGCGACCCTATTCCCGACGATTTGTAGGCTGGCAGCCAACCACCTCGCTCTTCAAGCCCGCCGGCATCCCGCACGATGCGCTGGAGCACGTGGACTTGAGCCTGGAAGAGGTGGAGGCGCTGCGCCTGGCGGACCTCAACGGTCAGTATCAGGAGGCCGCCGCCACCCAAATGAAAATCTCGCGCGCCACCTTTGCCCGGCTCCTGGAGTCCGCACGGCGCAAAGTGGCCGATGCCCTGGTGCACGGCAAAGCGCTGCGCATTCAGACCGTGCCCGGCGCGCAGCCGCCGCCGGCCGCGCTCGCGCCCGGCGCGTGCCGCCGCCGCAGATGCGGGTGCCGGGGCCAAGGTCGCGGACGCTTTATCGAATACCCCCCACGAAAGGAAAAACCATGAAAGTCATCATTACCGCCAGTGGCCCCACGTTGGCCGAACCCATTGATCTGCATTTCGGCCGCGCCAAGCATTTCATCTTGGCCGACACCGCAACCGGCGACGCGCAGGCGCACGACAACACCCCCAATCTGCAAGCCCGCCAAGGCGCGGGTGTGCAGGCGGCCGAGACGGTCGCCGGCCTGGGCGCCGCCGCCGTCATCACCGGCAGCGTCGGCCCCAAGGCCTATCGGGCGTTGCAGGCGGCAGGCATCAAGATTGCCCTGGTCGAAGCCGTTTGTCCGGGCACGGAAGCCTTGCGCCGCTTCATGGATAACGAACTGCCGGTGCTCGACAAACCCAACTCGGAAGGTCATTGGGTCTAAGCCTGCGCCGCGCGGAGGATCGCCGACCATGCAACCGAGCATCGCCATTGCCAGTGGCAAAGGAGGCACGGGCAAGACCACGCTGGCCGTCCATTTGGCGGCGTGGCTGGCCGCGCAAGGCCAGCCGGTGCATTACCTCGATTGCGATGTGGAAGAACCCAACGGGCATCTTTTTCTCCAGCCGGACCTGACCACAACCGAGGACGTGAACATCCCGGTGCCGGTGGTGGACAACGAGCGTTGCACCCGTTGTGGCCAATGCGCGGCCGTGTGCGAGTTTCAGGCCATCGCCATGCTGCAGAAACCGCTGGTCTTTCCCGAGCTATGTCACGGCTGCGGCGGCTGCACGCTGGTTTGTCCGGTGGCGGCCATCCATGAAGAGCCGCGCCACATCGGCGTTGTGGCTTCGGGCCGCCGGGGCGGCAGCGAATTCACGCAGGGGCGGTTGAATGTGGGCGAGCCGCTGGCGCCCCCGGTCATTCGCGCGGTCCAAGCCCGGCGCGTGCCGGGAACCATCGCGCTGCTGGATGCGCCGCCGGGCACCGCCTGCCCGGCCGTCACCACGGCGCGCGGCGCGGATATCATCGTGCTGGTGACGGAGCCCACGCCCTTCGGCTTGCACGATCTGACGTTGGCGGTGGCGACATTCCGCCCGTTGCAGCGGCCGCTGGGCGTGGTGGTGAATCGGGCCGACGCGGACCACCGGGTGCAGGAGTATTGCGCGGCCACCGGCCTCCCCATTCTGGCCGAATGGCCGACGGAACGCCGCGTGGCGGAATTGTACGCGCGCGGCGAATTGTTCTTCACCGCGCTCCCCCACTGGCGCGACCGGTTCGCCAACCTCTGGGAACGGATTGGGGCGCTCCAATGACAGAACTGGTGGTCATCAGCGGCAAAGGCGGCACCGGCAAAACCAGTCTGACCGCTTCCTTTGCCGCCTTGTATTCGCGGGCGATACTCGCCGACTGCGATGTGGACGCGGCCGATCTGCATTTGATTTTGAATCCGGACATCCAGCGGCGCACGCCTTTCCGTAGCGGACACGCGGCGGTGGTGCGCGCGGCGGCCTGCACCGGCTGCGGACGTTGCGCGGAAGTCTGCCGCTTTGGGGCCATCACCGCCCAAGCGCCGGATGCCACCGGCCGCCGGGTGCATTCCGTGCTCCCCACCGCCTGCGAAGGTTGCGGCGTATGCGTGTGGAGCTGCCCCGCACAGGCGATTGACTTCCCCGAACAAGAGTGCGGCGAATGGTATCTCTCAACCACGCGCCACGGACCGCTGGTTCATGCCCGCCTCGCGCCGGGCGCGGAAAACTCCGGCAAGTTGGTCTCGCTGGTGCGCGGGCAGGCACGGCAACTGGCCCAACCGGCAGGCGCCCAAATCATTCTGGTGGATGGCCCACCGGGCACGGGCTGCCCGGTCATTGCCGCGCTGACCAACGCGCACGGCGTACTGGTGGTGACGGAACCCACCGTGGCCGGCGCGCATGATTTGGAGCGGGTCTTGCAGTTGGTTCATCACTTTCGGATTCCGGCGGCGGTTTGTCTCAACAAGTGGGACCTGCATCCCGCGCAAGCCGACCGGATGGAAGACGCCGCGCGGGTCGCTGGCGCGGTTCCCGTGGGCCGAATCCGTTACGATGCCGCCTTCACCGCCGCGCAGCGCCAAGGCCTGGCCGTTGTCGAAACCGATGCCGGCGCGCTGGCGGACGACATTCGCGCCGTCTGGGTCAATTGGTGCGCCACAACAGGAGTCGCCCCATGACCGCCATTCGGCTCACCGTGCTGGCCGATAATAGCGTCACGGCCCGCAACTTGCGCGGCGAACACGGGCTGGCATTTCATCTGGCCTGCGGCGCGCGCCACATCCTGTTTGATACCGGCCAGGGGCTGGTGTTGGCGGACAATGCCCGCGCGCTGGGCATTGATTTGGGCGCGGTGGATACCGTGGTCTTGAGCCATGGCCACTACGATCATGCGGGTGGGTTGCCCGACGTTCTGGCCGCCGCGCGCGCGCCGGTGACCATTCATCTGCATCCGCGCGCGCGGGAACCCAAATATCGCGTCACCGGCGGCGAAGCCCGCGCCATCGGTTTGCCCCAAGCCGCGTTGGCGGCATTGGCGCCCCCCCCCGCCCGCGTGGTCGCCGCCACCACGCCAACCGCAATCGCACCCGGCATTTTTTGCACCGGCGAAATCCCACGGCAAGCCGATGCGTCACCGCCGACGGACCGGTTTCATTTGGATTGCGCGGGAACCCGTCTCGATCCGCTGTTGGATGACCAAGCACTTTATTTCACCACGCGGCAAGGAGTCGTCGCGCTGTTGGGGTGCACACACGCGGGCGTGATTCCCACGTTGGAATACATCCGCCAACTCGCCGGGCAGCCCGTACGCGCGGTGCTGGGCGGACTGCATTTGGGCCATGTCACGGCCGCCGAAATTCAGGGCGTGGCGGATTATCTCCGCGCGCTGGAACTGACCCTGCTGATGCCCCTGCACTGTACCGGACTCCAAGCCACCATGGCGCTATGGGCGGCCCTGCCTGATGCCTGCCGCGCGGGCGGCGTGGGCGCGCGCGCTGAATTTGAAAACATAACCTGAAAGGACCCTGCCATGAAAATAGCCATACCCGTCGCCGATGGACAACTCGCCCTGCACTTTGGCCACTGCGCCCATTTTGCGCTGGTGGAAGTGGACGATGCCTCCCAGAACATCACCGCCATCCGGTTGGTCGAACCGCCACCGCACGAGCCCGGCGTCCTGCCCCGTTGGCTGCACGGGCAGGAGGCCACGGTGATTCTGGCCGGCGGCATGGGCGCGCGCGCGCAGGAACTCTTTGCGCAAAACGGCATCCAGACGGTCTTGGGCTGCGCTCCCGCCGCCCCCGCCGACCTGGTGCAGGCCTACTTGGCCGGCACCCTCGTCACCGGCGCCAACGCCTGCGATCACTAGCCCTTGACAATTTTTAGTAATGAGCATATGTTTATTATATGAACCCGGTGGCGCCGTGGCGCGCCGCCCAACCACAGGAGAATGATCATGCCCAGAGGAAATCGAACCGGACCACAAGGCGCGGGCCCCATGACCGGGCGCGGCGCGGGCTATTGCGCCGGATTTGGCGCAGCGGGCTGGAGCCATGGCGGACGCGGCGGCGGCATGGGCCGGGGAATGGGTCGCGGTGGCCGCCGTGGCGGGCAATGGGCCGCGCCGGACATCCCCACCCCGGCTGCGGAACGCGACTTGCTCCAGCAGCAGGCCCGGCAACTTCAACAAGATTTGGAGCTGATTCAGGCCCGGATCAAGGAACTGGACACCGCGCCGAACGCCACCTGATGCTCACCCATCTGGAGTTGTGCGGAACTCATCGCTGGCGGGTCAAGCGGAGCCGCGCGCTGCGTTTTCAGCCGGGTTTGAACTTGCTGATTGGCCCCAACGGCACCGGCAAAAGCACGGTGCTGCGGGCCATCGCCAACTGCCCGGATTGCCGGCGGCGCGAGGATGGTCCCACCGAATATGTGTTGTTCGATGCCGAGCAGATGAACCCGCGGCAGCGCGGCGGCCACATCCACACACCGACGGAAATGACGCTGCACCTGCGGGCGTTGTTTTCGTCGCACGGCGAAATCCTGCAAGCCGCGTTCACCACGCTGCGCGCCGCGCCCGGCGCCTGCCTGCTATTGGATGAACCCGAAGCCGCGCAGGATTTCGACCATATCCTGGCCCTGCGCGCGGCCATGCAGCGGGCTGCGGCGCGGGGAGTGCAGATGATTGTGGCCACCCACGAAGTCCTTTTCTGGGAACAGGCGCACATTCTGGAATTACGCCGGGGCTACCAGGAGCGCGTCACCCGCGCGTTCTGCCAACTGAAATGTCAGCCCGACAACCACCCGCCCGCGCGGGCACCCCGGCATATTTCCGGCGTGGACAAATGAACGCTTTTTCTATTCACTGACCCCCAGCCATGAAGCACCGTGATCTGATTTTTTTGGAACTCCGCGCGCACGCGCCCTTCACCGCGATCGGCACGTTGGCCGGCATTCTGTTGCTGCTGGGGCTGGTGTGGAGCCAGGTTTCCAACGAGTTTTCCCACCGTCTGTTCGGCATTTTGCATCCCCTGCACGTGCTGTTGAGCGCGCAAGCCACCATCGCCACGTTTCGGCGGGCGGGCGGCGCGGGCTTCTGGCGCATTGCGTTGATCGGCTACGTGGGCGGGGTGGGCATCGGCACGTTGAGCGACTGCCTGATCCCCTACTTGGGCGAGTGGCTGCTGGGCCTGCCCCATCGCGGTTTTCACATCGGTTTCATTGAGGAATGGTGGCTGGTGAATCCGCTGGCGGTGATCGGCATCGCGCTGGGGGTGTGGAGCACACGCACCCGCGTGCCGCACGGCCTGCACGTCCTGATCAGCACCGGCGCTTCGCTCTTCCACATGGCGTTGGCCATGAGCGGCGCGCCATCCCTGCCGGTCCTGGGGGGCATCGCCGTTTTCCTGTTTTTGTCGGTGTGGATCCCCTGCTGCACCAGCGACATTGTCTTCCCGCTTTTGTTCGCCCCCAACAAGGACGCCATCACCGGCTGTTGCCACCATCATCACTAGCGTCCATTTTTTTGGCAGATGACTCGCGACCGCCCAACTCTGACGCCCCAGGCCGCCCACCGGCTGCTGCGCGGCGAAATCATGCCCGTGGTCGGCTGCACGGAGCCGGCGGCCATCGGCTACGCGCTGCGCCTGCTGACCCGTCACCTGCCGCAACCGGTGCCGCCCACTGGGTGGCGGGTTATTCTGCGGATTTCACACGAGGCCCACCGTAACGCCTCGACTGCGGTCGTGCCGTATCTCCGGCAGCGCGGGGTGCGCGCCGCCGCCGCCGCCGGCGTGGCCTCGCGCGCCACCCAATTCAACATCTTTGCCGCCGTGGATGTGCGCCGCGCGCGCGCCTTGCTGCGCGCGACCGACTGGCTGGAGATTGTGCCGGTGCGCCGGTGCGGTCTTTACGTTCACGCGGAACTGGTCGGCCAACGGACCAGCGTCACCTTGGCCGGACGGCATGACCACATCAAAAAATGGATGGTGGCCGGGCGCGATTGCACCCCCGCCGCCAACCAAACGCCGCCGCCGCCGACCTTGGCCGATATCTTCCGTTTGGCGCGCGCGCGAAATGGCCGGCTGGAAAATCTGGCGCGCGATTTTCTCCTCCAACAAGTGCCCGCAGAGCCCGGCCACCCGCTGGCCACGCAAATCTCGCGCCTCATCACCGGGCGCATGACCGGCTTTGCGCGGCCGGTGATGACCATTACCGGCTCGGGCAATCAGGGCATTTTCATTGCCCTGCCCTATCGCGCGCCATGGGCCAAGATCGGCGATGCCATTTTGCCCGCCGTCGTTTTCACGCTGTTGGCGCAGGTGCATTTGACCGCCAAGCACAAGCGGCTCAGCGCGGAATGTGGCATCGCCACCAAAGCCGCGCCCGCGCTCGCGGCGGGGCTGGCCTTTGCGCAGGGCGCCGGACCGGCGGAAATCCGGCGCATCTTCCGCGACATCCCCGCGCAACTGACCGGGCTGACGTGCGAAGGCGCGGAGCCCGCCTGCGGCCGCAAGGCCCGGCAAGCCTTGCGCGCAGTCGCGCCCTGGCTGGCGGCATTTTGAGCGCCGCGCGCCCGGCGGCTTCATCCCCTGCGCAATAGGCGCACGCGCGGATTCGGATTCGGGATTTCGACGAGCCCCCAACGCGCCTTGATCCAAGCGAATGTCTCACGATGATAAAACACCACGTGGGTTTCATCACTGGCGTAGCCCCAGGTGCGGAAGTCCGTCAGTTCGTCCCACGGCGCGGTCATCACAATCAGCAGCCCGGCGGGTTTCAACAAGCTCAGCAGCTTGGGCCATTCGCTGGCCGGGCGATGGAAATGCTCAACCACTTCCGTGGCAAAAATGAAATCAAATGTCTCGCGCGGCCAATCGGGATGGAAAAACGGATCATAGTTGGCGCAGGCGAAGCCGGCCTCTTGCAGCAGCAAGTGAAGCGTGGGCGTGTGGCCACAACCGTAATCCAGCCCGCGCGCGCCGGGTGGCAGGAGCGGCAACGCCGGGGCGACCGCCTGCCGTAAAAAGGTGACATAGCCCGCATCGTCCGGGCCGTTGCGGTGCGTGGCGTAGCGCTCTTTTTCGGCGGCGGGCGCGGGCCAATCGCCCGGCAGCGCGAACACGAGCCGGCAAGCGGGACAAGCCTGCAACGTCCGCTTGCGCATATCGCGCACCGCCGCGAACGGCCCGATGGCGGCACACAACGGGCAGGTGACGGTGGCGGATGGAGGCAACGATGGATGTTCAGCCATGCCGCCACTGTAGCAGGAGGCGCTGGTCCCCGCCAACTGTCGCGCATGGTTGCGCCGCGCGGCATTTCAGACTACCTTTGAAGGATGAACGATAACGGCATCACGTCCCTGACCGGCGGCGAATCCCTGGATAAATCCGCACCCGTCATTTGTGCGCTCGGCAGCATGGATGAACTCAATGCGGCGCTCGGCTTGCTGCGCGCGATCCTGCCTGCGGGATCAGATGCCGAAGAGGTGGCGGGCTGGCAGCGCCAAACGCTGCTCATTGGCGCGGAACTGGCCACCGGGCGCGCCCAGTTGACCGCCGCCGCCGTGACGACACTGGAGCAGCAACTCGCCGCGCGCGAAGCCGGCCTCCCCCCGCCCACCGGCTTCATCCTGCCGGGCAGCAACGAGACATCCGCGCGCGCCCACTGGGCGCGAGTGATGTGCCGCCGCGCGGAGCGCGCGGTCATCGCCGCCCGCGCCACCCACCCGGAGCGCATCTTCCCCGCCACCCTGGCGTGGCTCAACCGGCTGTCGAGCTGCCTCTTCGCCCTGGCCCGCACCACCCAATCCCCCGAATAAGGCTCGGCCCCAAAATAGGGGTCGGTCCTATAATTTGATATTTTTGGCGGGCGTGGCGGCGGGCAGGCGTCGCCCCTGGGCACAAGAAAGGCCGTCCGGTGGTCCGGGCGGCCTTGGGGTCGCAACCTACCGTATGGTTTAGAATGTGTAGCGCACGGCCACTTGCACGCGGTCGTTGGTGGCGTCGTCGCGGTCGAGGTAATCGGTGACCATGTGGGCGTATTCCGCCATGCCGGTGACGGCGGGGGTGAACTTGTAGAATACGTTGGCGAACACCTGCGAATTTTTCGCGCGCATCCCCGGGTTCAGGTCCTCGTTATCCGGATCATCCACCGCGTAGCCCAGGCCGAAGCACAGTTTGTCGGTCGGGTCATACAGCAATTGCGCATAGCCGCCGACGGCCTGCACTTCGCGTCCCAGCGCCATGTTCACGCCCTGGCCGATGCCGCCGAAATAGGTGTCCAGATTGGCGCCCTTCCAGATGTTCGCCTGCGCCGCGAGCGTCTGGCAAAGCGGCAAGTGGAGCGACCCCTGCACGGACCAGGTATCAAAATCCTGCGCGTCGTTGGCGATCACCACCTTGTTGCTATCCACCGCGTCCACGGTTTCGGTGCCGTAGTGCCCGGCGAAGGACAAGCGCGCGGTTTTGCCAGCCCAAACTTTTTGGTGGAGGGTGACATTCCACTGGGCGGTCGGGTAATCGGCATCGGTGCCATCCTCGGTGCCGCCGCCGTCCAGATCCTCGCCGACGGTTTGCGCCACCGCCGCCTTCACGACCAGCTTGGTGTTATCCGAAAACTTCAGCTCCTGTGTCGCGCGGGCTTGGGGCCGGCGCAGACCGAGCGCGCCGATATCCGCCAAAAAGGCGAAGTTGACGATGCGCGGTTGAATCTCGCAAAAGGTGTCCCAGTCCTGGCCGAAGCGCAGGGAGAAGCCGGAATCGTGGGCGAAGTCCACATAGGCGAGGCGCATCCGCGGGTTATAGGAATTGGGCTTTTCGCCGCCATAGAAATCCATTTCAAACTTGCCGGAGGTTTTCCACGCGCCGACACCCGGGCCGAAGATGTTCACCCCGAGGCGGCTTTCGCGCGCGCCCAAGTGGGTTTGGCCATCCTTGTGCCCGTTGAATTCCGGCAGGACAAAAAAGGCGAAATCGCCCTTGGGGGCGGTGGCCTGACTGTCATGGGAATAGTCCGCCTTGAGATAGCCGTAGATTTGCAGGCGGACATCGCCCGCATCTTGCAGGGATACTTCGATCGCGAGCGCGGGCAGCGCGCAACAGAAAACCAGAATCAGGACAAGCCAACGTGTGTTCATGGGCGGGGTCTCCTTTGGTTTTTCATTCTCCGGTTATTTTTGGGGAGAATGGGGTGGAGGTCAACCTTGTTTCTCGGAAAAATGCACTTTGGGCCACTTCGCGGGTGACGGCGGCCGGGGGGCATGCTAGGCTGGTCCACCATTTGGAGCCTTTGAAGAAATCATGTAGCCGGGAGGTCGCCGCGAATTGGGCTTGGCCGAGGAAGGCGAAGCAGGAATGGCAACGCTATTTCGATGCGGCCTGACAACGGCCAAGCCGGATGCCGTGGACAAAACGACTACAGAATGGATGAAAATGCTCTAACAAACCCCAACCGAGGAGAACCCCATGAGCGAATTCAGCAGCACGATCCAAAACGCCGATTGGAAAATCGAGAAGCACGCCCCCGTGATTGAGGCGCCGGACAGCGTCAAGGCCAACGAATTTTTCACGATCAGCGCCGGGCTGGGCGTGGCGGTGGCCCACCCGAACACGGCCCAGCACCATATCGCATGGATTTCGATTTATTTCCTGCCCGATGGCGGCAAGTTCCCCATTCAACTCGCCCACGCCGAGTTCAAGGCGCACGGCGACAGCACCACGGATGTCCCCGGCCCCGCGTTGACGAACCCGAGCATGATCGCCAGCGTCAAGCTGGCCAAGTCGGGCACGCTGCAGGCGCTGGCCTATTGCAACATTCATGGCGTTTGGCAGTCCGCCAAGGCCATCCGGGTTGAAGGCTAACCTGCGCGCGGACTCCCGCGGCAGATTTTTCCACAGTGTGGAAAACTTTTTTCCACACTGTGGAAAACGGCTGGGCGCGCTGCTGGTGGCGCTGTTGTGCGCCACGCCCGCCCTGGCCCAAACCAACCCGTTTCACGCGCCGCTGTACTGGAGCGTGTACGAAAACCTGATCCGCAAGGAACAGGCCGGCCAGCCCGAGCCGTACATCAGCGAAGAGGAATGGCTCGCCAACATCCGTTGGGTGGCGGCCGCGCTCCAGCCCTTCGGCTACGACATGGTGTGCGTGGATGGCTGGGGCGATGTCTCCCAGCTGAACCCCAACGGCTACCGCCTGACGCACTCCCGCCATTGGCAACACGACTTCGCGTGGTGGGCGGCCCACCTGCGCGAGCAGGGGCTGGCCATGGGCATGTATGGCAACCCGCTCTGGGTGCACGTGCGCGACGATGACACGGCGCGGCGGATTGTCGGCACGGACATTCTGGTGGCTTCGCTCAAGGATCCTGCCGAAGACGCCCGCTTCCCGTGGGTGCAGGTGGACCGCCCCGGCGCGGAGCAATATGTCAAAGGCTGGATTCATTTTTATGCCGACATGGGCATCCGGTTTTTCCGCATTGATTTCCTGTCGTGGTACGAAGACGGCCAGGACCGCTGGCTGGGGCGCGTGGGACCCGCGCGGCCCCGCGGGCACTACGAAACCGCGCTGCGCTGGATGCGCGAAGCCGCCGACGAGCGCGGAATGTTTTTGAGCTTGGTGATGCCCCACCTGCATCATGAGGCTGCGGCGGAACGGCGCACGGGCCACATGATTCGCGTCAACGAAGATGCCGGCGAAGGCGGCTGGGGCAAATGGAGCGAATGGTTCCGCGGCCAAAAGCGCGCGGGGTGGTCGGTGTACGGCAACGCCGCCGATGGCCTCGCCTATTGGTCGCGTTTGGCCGGGCGCGGGCGGGTGATTCTGGACCCTGATTTTATTCGCCTGAACACGTTGGCCACGGACGACGAAAAACGCAGCGTCATTGCCCAATGCCTGCTGGCGGGCGCCCCCATTGCCGTGGCCGATCAGCACGACACCATCGGCGACAACCTGCGTTTTTATACCAATCGCGAACTGCTGGAACTGAACCGCGACGGTTTTGTGGGCCAACCGCTTTCGTGGGAGCCCACGCAAGAGGAAAGCCAAATCTGGTTCGGGCAGCTTTCGGATGGCGCTTGGGTGGTCGGGCTGTTCAACCGCGAAGACCAGCCGCAGTCCCGGCGACTCCCCTTCGCGGTGCTGGGTCTGGCCGGCCCCGCCCGCGTCCGCGACCTCTGGACGCACGAAGACCTGGGGGCCATGGAATCGTTCACGGCGGAGATTCCACCGCACGGCTGCCGCGTGGTGCGCGTCTCCCCGATTCAGGAGTAACGCCGGCGGGTCATGTTTTCCCGTTTGCTTGGCGCGGGCCTATGCTATGATGGGGGATTATGAGCAAGTCCAGTGTCCGCGTGTTTGATGCCGCCTTTCTCGAACAGCTTTGCGCCGCCGCCGCGGCCACTCCGCGCCGCCGCAAAAACTTCAATCTGCACGCGACCAACGAGGATGCCTGCCACCGGTTCTTCAATGCCATGTGCGCGGATTCCTACGTGATGCCGCATCGTCATCTGGCCCCCACCAAGGATGAGTCCCTTGTGGTGCTGCGCGGGATGCTCGGCATGATTATTTTTGATGACCAAGGGCAAGTTGAACAGGCCCGTAGCGTGCGTGTCGGACAGGTGGCGGATGTTCCGCACCAGACTTTCCACACGTGGGTTGCGCTGGAAGATGGCACCGTTTTCTTTGAAGCCAAGGCGGGCCCGTTTATCCCGTTGCAGCCCGCCGAACTGGCGCCCTTTGCCCCGCCGGAAGGCGATCCGCAGGCGGCGGAATATCTGGCCTGGCTCAAATCGCTTTGCCGCGCGCCATGACCACACCGCCGCCGCCGCCACCAGTCGCCATCCTGGCGCAGCAAGATCCGCGCGCCACACCCGACTGGGCCAAGGATGTGGTCTGGTACCAGATTTTTCCCGAGCGGTTTCGCAATGGCGCGCCGCAATCCAATCCGCAGGCGGACGACAGCGGCGGGCCGCCAGCGGCGGGGTGGCAAGTCTCGCCGTGGGGCATGGACTGGTATGCGCGCGATGCCTGGGAGCCGCCCCACCCCGCCAGCGGCTGGAACACCGTCTTTCAGCGGCGCTTTGGCGGCGACTTGGTGGGCGTGCGCCAACAGCTTCCCTATTTGCAGCGGCTCGGCGTCAACGCGCTATACTTCAACCCCATTTTCCGGGCGGCCTCGCTGCATAAATATGATGCCACCGCCTTTCATCACATTGACCCCACGCTGGGACCCGACCGCGCCGGCGACTTGCGCGCGCTGGCGGCCGCCAACGAAACCGAAGACCCCGCCACGTGGATTTGGACGGCGGCCGATCGGTATTTTCTCGACTTGGTGGCCGAGGCCCACGCGCGCGGCATGAAGGTGATTCTCGACGGCGTTTTCAATCATTCGGGAACCGGCTGCTTCGCGTTTCAAGACGTGCGCCGCCACGGCCCAACATCGCGCTTCGCGGATTGGTATCAGATCACGGAATGGCGCGCCGACGGCTCGTTTGCCCATGCCAGTTGGGATGGCGGGGGCTCCCTGCCCAATTTCGGGCGCAATGCCGACACGTTGAATCCCGGCATCAAACAATATCTGTTCGCGATCACCCGGCGCTGGATGGATCCCAGCGGTGAGGGGCGGCCCGAGGAGGGGATTGATGGCTGGCGGCTGGATGTGGCCTATTGCGTGCCGCACGGCTTCTGGCGCGAGTGGCACGCCTACGCACGCGGCATCAATCCCGCAGTCTATACCACCGCCGAGATTGTCGGGCCCGCGCAGGACTGGCTGCAACCCGACGAGTTTTCCGCAGTGATGAATTACGAATGGACCTACCCCACCCTGTCGTTTTTTACGCCGCATCCGGCGGCCATCACGGCGACCGAATTTCAACAACGCATCAACACCCTCCACGCGCGCCATGCGCCCGGCACCATTCACATTCTGCAAAACCTGCTGGATTCGCACGACACCGGCCGGGTTCTCACGCTGCTGGAAAGCGCCAGCCCGCCCTTCACCGGCTGGGATGCCTACTTCCACTGGGCCAAGGTCGCCGACAATCCCGGCGTGGTGCCCCGCCAGCCGGGGGCGCGCGCCAAGCAGGCGCTGCGGCTGGCCGTGGCATGGCAGTTTGCCGGCCCCGGCGCGCCGATGATTTATTACGGCACGGAAGTCGGCATGTGGGGCGCCAACGATCCGTGCAACCGGCAACCCATGCTGTGGGATGACATCGCCTACGACGACGAATCCCATGGCTTTCATGGTCCGTTGTCGCAGGCCAACCCGCGGCGGCCCGATGGCGAGCTGTTTGCCTATTATCAACGCTGGATTGCGCTGCGTCATGCCGAGCCCGCCCTGCGGCGCGGCTCGTTCCGCTGGCTGCCTTCGCCCAACGACGACACCATCATCTTTGCGCGCGAGCTGGCGGACACCACGATTGTGTGCGCCATCAACAAAGGCATCCATCCGGTGCCCCTGCCCACTTGGCCCGGCGCGCGCGACCTGTGGCACGGGGGCACGCCGCCAACGGCCGTGGCGCCGCATTCGTTTGTGCTGTTGCACCTGCCACCGGAGCCCTGATGTCATGCGCCGCCTGCGGACATGTGGGTGTTGGCTGCTCCTGCTCGCCGTGGTCGGCGGCGCGGTCGCCATCTGGCGCTCCGACGATCTACTCTTCGAGTGGCCGGCGGCCAAGTCGCAGCACTATTTTCAGGCGGTGGGGCATCGGCTGGCCAAGCACCATGGCTTGGCTTTTTTGATGACGTTTGACGAATCGCGCCCGGTGGAATGGATTGGCTGCGGCACGGTGCAATATCCGGGAACCACGCGGGTTCCGGGGCGGTTGGGCTGCGCGCGGCGCTTCAACGGCAAGGCCTGCACCATGCTGGAAACCTCGGCCATCTGGCCGGCGTTGGGTTCGAATTATACGTTGTCGCTGTGGGCCAAAGTGGAGAATGTCGGGCACGATCAGGATGTCTGCTACACCTTTCTGCAAGGGCGGCACACCGGCTTCAAGCTGCAGAACGGGCAGCTGATGTTTTTTGTGCCGGGAAAAACGGAATCGCCCGCGGCGCAATATCCGTTCACGGCCTACGGCCAGTTTGTGCATCTGGCCGGCGTGGTGGACAGCGCGCAACGCACGGCTTCCCTCTACGAAAATGGCCGGTTGAAGGCCACCGTTTCCTTCGGTGATGTTGATCATCCCGGACAGAACATCGAGTTTGGCAAAACCCGGATGTATGCCGTCACCGCGCCGTTTTGCGGCGCGATTGACGAGACCGCCGCCTGGACGCACTGCCTATCGCCACGCGAAATCCGCCGGCTGGCCCGTGCGCATCGCTCGCTGCCGCGCGCGCTGGAACCCGCGGCATGGTTCCGCTGGCGAATGCATGCCGCCTGGCAGGCGGCGCTGCCGGAGACGCTCAACCTGCTCACCCGCTTCAACCCCTTCCTGCACGAAGGCCGACTGGCCTCGTTGCCCGCCATCGAACTGCGCTTCAGCGCCAAAGATGCCCGGCACTTCCGCAACACGCACGAAGCCAGCCTCGCGGCGGGACGCCGCACGGATGCCGGCGCCAACTGGCGGCGCATCTATGCGCTGTATGCCGGCCAAACCGTGGAAGCGCAACTGCAACTCGATGGCTCCACGGTCAGCTATCCCGCCGCCAAACGGCCGGGATTCATTTTGACGCTGCCGCCGGACGCGCCCCTTTTCGGGGCGCACATCGTGCGCTTGGCGCCGCCCGAAAATCTGGCGGACACCCTGCCCACTCTCGCCCAAAGCGCGCTGACCACCGGGCCAACGACTCATGAGGCCGGGCCCCGGCTATGCCGCTTGCTCATTGACGGGCAGCCCCAGGGCGCCTACGTGGCGATTCCGTTCATGCAATGCGGCATCGCCGCCGGAGAACGCACCTGGGTGGCCGATGGCGCCACCGATCCATCCGATTGGCTCGCCCTCTTTCGCGGCGCACTCCATCCGCCGGACGCCCCCGCCCTGCCAGCGGCACAACTGGCCGAAGGGTTGCAGGCGGCTCGACAAGTGCTGACTCACGATTTGTTCAATCCGTGGAGCCCGCGCGAATGGGCCTGGCGACTGCGTCCATGGCTGGATGTGGACGACTCGCCGGAGATTTTACCGCTGACACCGTTCTCCATTTTGGGAAACAACCCGGCGCCATTTTACATTGTGGATGACTTGGATTTGGCCGCCGTCCATTGGGCCGGGTCGGAGTTGACTTGGCACAGCTCGCGCCCGCGTCTGATGAGCGATCAGGGGCGCGTCACTCGTCCCGCCGGGGATGTGCCGATCAACGTGAAGCTGACCGCCACGTTGCGTACGGGCTCGGCCAGCCAAAAGCAAACGCTGGCATTCCGCATCATTCCGCAGAGCCCCCGGCTGTCCGCCCTGCATTTATCCGTGGCCGAGCCCGTAGCCGCCACGCACCGGGTGGAATTCGCCGCGCGGTATTATCCCGCGGGCGGCGGCGACCCGCAATTCCTGCGCGGCGGCCAGTCCACGGGCGGGGGCATCAAACATCGCGGCAACACCAGCTATTGGCACGGTCAGAAAAAACCGTTCTCGCTCCGCTTCGATGCCCCCCAGTCCCTTCTTGGGCCGGGCAACTCCCGTTATCTGATGTTACTGAACGGCTACGCGGACCACACCAAACTGAAAAACAAACTGGCCTACGATTTGTTCCGCGCGTGCGCGGCCCCCGGGCAGCCGCGCTTTGCGCCGGAGCTGGCCTGGTGCGAAGTTTTTCTCAATGGCGCCTATCTGGGCCTCTATGAAATGTGCGCCCGGGTGGACGAACAAATGCTGGGTTTTGCGCCCTTCTCGCCCAACGGGGCCAACGGGGTCCTGTTCAAAATCCGGCCCTCACCCCACTTGTTCCGGCAGCCGGAGCCGGAGTCCATCGCGCAGGTTTTTCCGCCGGCCCGCCGGCAGGATTGCGTTCCCGCCCTGACGGAGCTGCTCACCTTCACCAGCCAAATGTCAGCGCCGACGTTCATTCAGGAAGTTCCGCGCCACGTTGATTTGGCCAACGCCATGGACTTTTTGCTTTTGCTCAACTTGTCGCAGAACGTGGATGGCCGGACCACCAACTTTTATCTGGCGCGTGACGGGGAGGACGAATCCCGATTTTTCTTCATTCCGTGGGACTATGACCACACGTTTGAAAAAACCGGGCGGTGGCTGTCCAACGCCCTGTTCGACCGCCTGTGGCAGGAGCTGCCGGATTTTCCGGCGCAAACCATTCGGCGGTGGCGCGAGTTGCGCGGCGGCATCTGGTCCGATGTTGCGCTCCAAACACGCCTGACCGACATGAGTACGCCGTTGGCCGATTATATGGAGTGGGAGGATGCCGTCATGGGGCGCCAGGATGCTCCGCCATATCGGGAGCGGGTGGCGCGCTTCCGGCAAGCGTTGCTGGAATCGGCGCACTGGCTGGATGAACGATTCGCCAGCATCGCCCCCGCTGCCGCGGAGTGAGATCAGCGGTCGGCGGCGGCGGACTCCACCAACTGCGTTTTGCGCGGCTCATCGGTGGAGAAGTCCACGGTGACCTGCTGCGCGCCGAAGCTCTTGGCCAGCATTTTCATGGTTTGCCGCGCGGAGCTCTGCACCTCGGAGTTCAGCCGCAAGACCAGATTTTGCGCGAGCTTCTCGGCCTGTTCGCGCGCTTCATCCATCAACCGGTTGCGGTCTTCCTCATTGAAACCGCCGCCGAGGATTTTGTTGATGACATCGGGCAGAATGATCGGCAGCAACCGGCCGCCCTGCTCATCATAAAACGTCACATTGCGGATATGCACCACATACTCGCAACGCGGCATGTGCAGGCGGTAACTTCCGGCGGCTTCTTCCCGCACCGTGAATCCCGGATCGCGCAGGTCATACTGGAAATCAATGTCGAATTCAAAAATCATGGCCATTTTGCGGGACGTAATCAGCCACTCCAAATAACGCTGGCCCAGGTGGCCCAAGGAATGGTCGCGGGCGGTGACGATTTCCTTGGTGACGGCCTTGAACACCGACAGCACGCCAATGGCCTTGAGGTCCTCGATGCCGGCCACCGTCTGCACCGCCATGCCGCGCCGCGCCGGGTGTCGCCGCGCCAGCAGTAATCCCGCAAACAGTCCGCCCGCCAGCAGGCTCAACGCCATAATCGTAAGGGTTGCCGTCATGATGTCATCCTTTCCGGGCCGCTTGGTTCAGCACGGTCCAGAGCGTATCGGCGCTGGCCGCCCAGGTAAATTGAGCCGCGCGCTGCTTGGCGGCCACGGTCAGCCGCAAACGCATTTCGCGCGGCCAGGTGAGCACGGTGCGCAGGGTTTTGGCCCAGGCCTCTTCGTTGCGGCCATCCGCGTACACCACGGCATCGCCGCCCACTTCGGGGATGGCCGCTTCGCGCGTGGTCAGCACCGGCGTGCCCGCGCGCATGGCCTCCAACACCGGCAACCCAAAGCCTTCGTACAACGATGGGAACACCAGCCAATCGGCGCATTGGTATAGCGCGGCCATATCGGCGGCGGCGACATCCGACAGCCGCACGATGCGCGCCGCCGGGGCCTGCCGCAACGCGGCGGCGACTTCCGGTTCGCCCAGGCGCGCTTTGCCCACCAACACCAGCCGATGCGGAATCCTGTCGGCCAGGCGGGTGAAGGCGCGCACCTGCATGGCCACGTTTTTGTGCGGATAGGTATGCGCCACGCAGAGCAGGTAGGGCGCGCCGCGCACCGATTCCGGCGGCAGGCCGGAGGTGGCGCCATAGTCCGCGCCAGCCCCGAGCAACGTCACCGTGATCTTGTCCGGCGGCACCCGCAAGTAACGGGTGATTTCGGTTTTGGCAAACTCGGAGATGGTCACAATGGCCACGCTGCGGCGCGCGGCCAACGGATACAGCACATCCATCGTCCGGGCCGCCAGCCACGTGACATCCTGCGGAAAGCGTTTGTACTGCATGTCCAGAATGGACACCACCTGCGGCACGCCGGTGAGTGCGGGCGCGGTATAGCCCGGCGACCACAGCACATCCAGCCGCGCGCGCCGGATCAGCCGCGGCAACGCGGTCTGTTCACTCCAGATGCGTTGCCCGCGGTTGGTGGCCGCAATGCCCAAGGGATGGAACTCGGCCTCGGGGAATTCTTTTTGCAACAGGTCATGATTTTCGGCATTGGTGAAGAACACCAGTTGCGGCGGCTCCGGTCGTTGGGTCAATGCGCGGAGGGTTTCCCGCAGATAGGTTTCCGAGCCCCCCACCTCGCCCGGCAGGTAAAAGAGGGTATTAACGCCCAGTCGCAGTCGGGTGCTCATTGGAATCGCTCTGGCGGATGGCGGGCCCCGGGCCCAATCGTTGTTCCAGCTCGTGAAGCCGCGCCTCCAAAATGGCGCAGCGGGAAGCCATGGCAACGGCCTTGTCGTTCAAGGCCGACAGCGCAATCGAAAAATGGAAGGAGACCAGCACCAAAAAGACAAAGATCACGGCCACGACCGAGGTGACATACTGCATTCCGAACCACTCGCGGGTGACATCCACCAACTGGGGGAACAGCGCCACCAGCGTGATCATGACGGCGGTCATCAGCCACAACACGGCATATTTTTCGCGCAGCTTGTAGCTGCGGATGGCCAGAATTGTGAACAGGAAAACCCCAAGGCTGACCGCACCCATCAGAAAACGGATGCGATTGAGTTGGCTGGCGCTGGCCAGCCAGGGCCAGACCAGCCACGCGCCAATCGCCAGCGCGCCACACACCAGCAGGCCCCTTTTCATGATGCCCCGGCTTTCTTGATGAACTCCGCCGAGCCGCGCGGGTCCACCGCGCGCAGGCGGTCCACAAACAAGGCCAGAAATACCTTGGCCGCGAAGATAAACGAATCCCACGTGTGAATCGAAGATTGCCCCGCCACGCGCGGGCGAAAGACCACCGGCACTTCCGCCATGGAAAACCCCTGCCGCCGCAACAGGGCGATGGCCTCTGCTTCGGGGTAATCCGACGGATAATGCAGCGCGAAACATTGCAGCAGCGGGCGCGACAACAGCCAAAACCCGGAGGTGGGATCGGTGATGCGCTGGCGACAAATCAACGAGACAAACAGCGCCAGCCCCTTCAACACAATCTGGCGCGACCAGGAGCCATGGTAGAGGCTGCCCTCGCCATAGCGCGTGCCAACCACCAAATCCGTCGGGTGCGTCAGCATGGCCTGCACCAGCTTGCGCGCTTCCGCCGGCGGGTGCTGGCCATCGGCATCCAGCCGGATGACATGCTCAAAGCCGCATTCCAGCGCATAGATAAAACCGGTCTGCACGGCGGGGCCCACACCCATATTGCAGGGCAGGCGCAGCCGCCGCGCCCCCCCCTCCTGCGCCACGCGTGAAGTCTCGTCGGCGGAGCCGTCATCGAGGACCGTGACCGTGGCTTCCGGCAATTCGCGGCGCACTTCCGCCAACAGAGTCGGCAAAGAGGCCTCCTCGTTGTAGGCCGGAATCAGCACCATGGTGCGCTGAAGAAACGACTGGCAGGCTGCATCCATCCAAAGGTCAGTTTGGCATGGATGGCGGCTGTGATTCAATCCGAATGATCACCTGCCGAATCACCACGCCGAGATCGGGTGGATAACCGCGCAAACCATATTCCTGCGGATTGTAGAGGCGTTCGGTTTGGCACGTGTACACGCCGGTCAAAGGCCGTTCGGGGTCGGTTGCCGGCCGCGTCAGCACGCCGCGCACCGTGTGGACGTCGCCGTTGGTCACCGTCAGCCGCAATGGCTCGCCACCCCACGGCGGCGATACCAACAACACTTGTTCCGGCCAATCCGCGGTCGGCGCCGGCCACTCGCACGCCGCCTCCCAAACAACGCGCTCGCCGAGCGGCGGAATCGGGCCGATCACGCCGCTGCCCGGCCGGGACCAGGCGCCGCCATGGCGCAGGGTGCGCCACGGCCCCCGTAAGCCGAACGGGCTGCCATCCAGCGCCTTGACCTGCACCGGAATGCTGCCCGGCTGCAAGGGGGTCACTCGCCCAAAATCATGATGCAACTCGCGGATGCCGGCCACCGCCGGGAAAAATGCCTTGGCGCGCACAATCGGGAAAGCGGCTGTTCTGACGTTCAACGGCTCGATGCGCACCCCGTCTTCCAACGAGCCCAGCGACCATGCCGAGGCGAACCACACTTCCGTGGTCTGGGCCAACGACAACACCCACGGCGCCAGTTGCGGCCAGGCCTCGCGGGAAGTCTCCCCAATGCCCAAGGCACGCAGATGCCCTTGGACGGCATAGGGCACACTGTGCGGATAATAATCAAAAATCACCCAACGATTTGTCCCCAAACTTTGCGCGATTTCATCCGTCCAGACGGTCGCGCCCTGCTCATTGCGGATGTAATATGGCGCCGGCCACTGAACGGGATTCCAACCGCCCGCCACCAGCAGAAGGGCCGCCAGGATTTTGCCTCGCCAACGGCCACGCGCCGCCACCGCGCGCAGCCCAGCGGCCAGCGGCATAACGAAGAGGCCGATCCCCACCAACATCACCGGCAAAAAGCGGCGCTGACTCCACAATCCAACCGGTGTCTCCTCGCCCTTGATGAAGAGAAACATCAGCGCCAGCCAACACAACAACGCGAGCCAGATTCGTTCGCGCCATGGCCGCGTTCGCTGCACCAGGAAAATCACGCCCAACAAAATCACGAAGGTTCCTGCCCAGAGAATCCCGCTCCAGGTGGCGACGGCCCCCGTACGCAACACATCGCCAATGGGTCCGGGGATGATCCATACCGCCACCGCTGGCAACAGGCAGATCGCCCACCAGCCCCACGGAATCAATCGGTGGTCCATGCGCCGCGCCCACGCAACCACCCGCTTCGATCGGCTCAACACCACCAGCCCCAGCGCAACCATCACCAGCAAGCCCAGCGCCCAGGCCATCGCTTGGATTTCCGCAATCCGCAACATCCGTTGCAAACCGGCCCAGCGTGTCCAGTCGCCATTCGGTTGGCACACCCAACGGGTCATGGCCCATAACGGGAACGCGCCCAAGAGCGCGCCCACCAGCGTTCCCGCCATTTTTTTCCACGCGCGTTCTTCGATCAGCAAAATCAACAGCACGGGCGCGGCCAACACGGCCAGCGTCGGATGAAAGCATACCGCCAGCCCCAACATGAAGCCCAGCATGACGAGCAGACCTGTCCCGCGCGGCCTGGCCCCCAACGAGAGCATGACGCTGGAGATCAGCACCACCCCCACGCCTTCGGCATAAAAGCCGCGCAAAAACCATGCGGGCCACGCGGTCATCCACCACAGCGCCACCGCCGCCAGCAGGCCCCACCCGCCCCCGGCGACAAAGCCCACCGTGAGCAGCAGCGCGGCCCAGATGGCACCGACCAGCGGCGCAAACTGCTCCGCCTTCAGCCACGGCTCCACACCGGCTGCCGCAAGCGGCAGCGTCGGCATGAAAAAGGGCTGGGTTGCGGTTGACTGCCAGCCGGCCAATTGAAATATGCGGTCGCGGGTCGGTCGTCCGACCGGTCCGGGGTGATACAAAAAGTATTCGCGCAACTCGGCGGGGACTTGCTCCAAAATGGCATCCGTATCATGGAATCCGCGCCCGGCGACAAAGGCCCGCGCCAAGTTGCGGTACGTCATGTTATCCAGCCCGGTGAACACATCCTCATGCGGCCGCCACCACAAACTGCCGGCCATGAGCAGCCAAAGGAGAATCCATCCACTGCGCGCCAATCTGCTCGCGGCACGCCAAGCCGTCACCACGACGGGCCACTGCCGCGCCAACAAAACCAGCGGCGGCAGGAGCGTTGCCAACGTCAAGGTGTGCATGAGCCAACTCATCGGGCGCGTCCTACGGTGTGGGCCTAATGTGCCAAATGTCCACGCGCGGTGAATAGGCGTCCTTGCCTAGCACCCGCCCCGCCAATTGTTCTGCAAACTGTTGATGCGTGGCGGCCGCCTCGCGCTGCGCCCGCGCACACTCCGCAGTCAGCGTCGGCTGGAGAATCTGCATGATGCGCGATACCGCTGGTTCGGCTGGCGGAAAATCCCGCAAATACAGCGCCGGGCGGCCAACAGGCAGGTCCGCCACCCGATGCACCGTCCGGGGATGCAACGTGTGCGCGATATCCCCCTGGTCGTAGGAGAAGCTCGACATGTTGCGCGTCAGAATCGTGATCTCCGGATTGGCGGTCAACAAAAAGCGGACCACATCCGATTCCGTTTCCCCGCCCAGCGGCACGTGGGCGGGCGGCAGCAGCAGGCCCATCAGCGCGGCCACCGCCAGACCGCCGCCCAGCGTACGGCGCATCGCGCGATTCGCGAACCGTTGCCACAACGCCGCGAAGAACAAGCCGCCCCAGGCTGCGGCCGCCAGCAGCAAGCTCCAGCCCTCGCGCTGATAATTCGTAAATTGCAGCCACCCCAGATGGACGTTGACGCTGGTCAACAAGCCCCACACGCCGACCAGCCGCCAGGCGGCATCCCGTCGCTGCCAGCCCCATGCCAATGCCAGCGCAAAGAGGATGACCGATCCCGCCGCCACGCCATTCAACAGCGCCGATGAATAGCCCAGCCGTTTGATGCTCCAGAAATCAAACCACAGCAGGCGAAAAATTCCGGGCCAACCGAGATCGGCGGCTTCGATGAGCCCATACTGTCCGGTCAGCATGGCCACGATGACCCGCCCGCGCAACGGCGGCAACTGCAAGGCCAGCCCGATCACCAAGAGCAGCGCCAGTCCCAACCACACCAGAAGCCAAAATCGGCCACGGCCTTTTTCCCGTTCCACCAACAACAGTCCACCCAGCAGCAACAGAACGTGCAACAGCATCATCGGCACGGCCACCGCCAATGTGGCGAGCACGACCAGCAGCCAGCCGCGCCGCCCGGTCAAATAGGCCCAAAGCGCCGCCGGAATCAACAGGAGCCCGAGTTGATTGGCAAAGCAACCCACCCCGGTTTTTTGCAGCAGGAAAAAGATCGGACAACCCGCCACCAATGCCGCAGTCGCCAGACCGGCCACGCGATTGCGAATCGTGGACAACAGCGCATAGCATCCCAGTGCTATTCCAACCCCGAACACCGCGCCGCCAAAACGCGCCGCCCAATAGGGATGGCTGGGCATCAGCCACGCCGGCAACGCCTGCACCCAGGCGTAGGCTGGCGGATAATCGGGTTGCAGCACGCGGCCCGCCGTCAACACATTCTGCAAAAATTCCAAATGGCTGTAGGCATCCGATTGCCCCAGCGCCCAGGTGTGCAATGGATGCAGCATCCGCACCACCCACGCCAACAGCAACATCGTCAGCAGCAGCCCATCCCACGGCAGCGGCATTGCCGGATATTTTCGCCAGCGTCGCCAGCGCGCCCGCCCCGGGCCGGCGATGAGGGCGGGGCGCCGGAGCAGCGGCGCGCGGCCCCACCCGC
>CAZNGD010000001.1:0-26861 GCA_964572295.1 uncultured Verrucomicrobiota bacterium | reverse complement strand
TTGCAGACCTTGCACCAGTGCGCGCCGAAATCGAGCAGGATGGGCTTGCCGGAGGTCACGGCCTCGCCCAGTAACGCGGCGAAGCCCTCGCTGGTGCCGCTCTTGAAATCGAACGAACGCAACGCCGCCTCACCGGTCGCGGTCGCGGCGCCTTCGGGCACAACCGGCACGGCGCGCAGTGCGGTGTAGGCATTCCACCCGTAGTAGGCTGCCAGCAGGAGAATCAGCACGCCGAATGCCTTTTTGACTTTGTCCATCCACGCACCCGGTTTGGGCAACACGGCCAACCCCGCCGCCACCAGCGGCCACGGCAGCGCCATGCCGACTCCGAGCAGGAACGGCAACGCCAGCGCGGTGGCAATCCCCTGCCCGTAGAGCGAGCCGGCCAGCGCCAACACCGCAATCAGCACGGGTGCAACGCACGCTCCCGCCAGCAGCGCGGAAACTCCGCCCATCACCAGCACTGCGGGCAAGCGGATGCGTCCCGGCATGCCGCCCGTTTTGCGAAAGCGCGAAAAATCGAGCTGCCACACATCGAACATTGCCAGCGCCAGCGCCACAAACAACACGGCAATCGCCAACTGGAAAACCGGCGATGAATTGATGGCGCCGAACACCGAGCCGGTCAGCACCACCACCAACCCCAGCGCGCCATACACCAGCGCCATGCCCAAGCCATACACCAAGCCCAGGCCGAAGCGCGCCGCCCGCGGCGTATCCGCGCCACCCGCGCCGATGATGGCGAGGTTGATGGGGATCATCGGCAACACGCACGGGGTCAGGTTGAGCAACATGCCGCCCACCAAAATCAGCAGCAGCACCGGCAGCAAGCCGCGGCGCAGATAAAACTGCGCGGGATCATCCAGAAACAAGCGCCAGGTGGAAGCGGGGGCGGCGGGGGCGGTGGCCGGATCGAGAAACGCGAGAAATTCCGGCGCATCGGCATAGCCCACCCACCGGCGCGGCGCGCCGCGTTGGGCGAGTTGTTGCGGCCAATCGGCCAGCGTTGGCGCGGCTGCGGTTGGCGCGGCATCGGCCACCGGCGCGGCGGCGAGCGACAGCGTCACCTCTTCGGGCAAATAGCACAGCTCGCCCTTGCAGCCTTGGAAGCCGACGACAATCCGGTCGCCCGCCGGCGGTTGATAAAACGCGGTGAACGAAACTCCGTATGACGGCTCGATGTCATCGGGATCATGCGTATCCGGCGGCGGCACCAGCAGCGGCGACACCGCCGCGCCCGCTTCGTCCTGCACGGTGAAACCCGCAAACAGGTGATGTCCCTCCGGCACGGTAAAATCCACGCGCACGGCAGGCTGCGCGGCGTGGGTGGTCAACGCGGCGGACACCGCAAATGGCGAAGCCCACGCCGCCCCCCCGCTGAACAACGCGGCGGCCACCACGCTTTTCCACACAATGGAAAAACTTTCACAGATTTTTCCACACAATGGAAAAACTTTGCGGAATTTTTCCACAGTGTGGAAAAAAGTTTTCCACAGTGTGGAAAAGTGGGGGGGGCGCGGGATCATGGTTCATTCTCCGTGGGGGTGGGGGGGGGCAGCAGGGCGGCGATGTCGTCGCGAAGCGTGTCCGTGGGGACAAAGCCGGTGTAGGTCTGGGCGAGGCGGCCGGCGCGGTCCAGCAGAAACAGGGTGGGCACGGCGCGGATGGCGGCGGGGCCGCCGAAGGCGGTGATGACCGGGGCATCGGCCCAGCCCAACGGGAAATCAGGCGCGAGTTCGACGGCATCGGCGGCGATGGCGGCCAGGGGGCGTTCATCGGTTGCCACGCCAATGAGGGTGAAGCCGTCCGCGGCGTAGTCGTGTTGCAGGCGGTTCCATTCGGGGATGGTGGCGCGGCAGCCGGGATCGTCGGTCAGCAAAAAGATGATGAGCTGCACGTGCCCGGCGTAGTGCGCGGTTTCGATTTCGCCGGGAAATTCCGACACCAGATTTTTCAGCACGATTGGGGGGGGGGGGGGGGGGGGGGGGGGGGGGGGGCCGCCGCCCCGGCACGAGCACGAGGCCAGCAGCAGGCCCAGGGCGGTGGCCAGCAGCAGGCGGGCGCCGCGGCGGCGCGCGGCGGCGTTGGGGTCGGTCAAGCCAAGGGTTGTGGTCATCATGATTCCGGTTCGGAGCCGTCCTGAAAGCGCCCCTGCGGCAACTTTCTGGGCTTAATGATATTCGCTTTGCGGAAATTTTCCATCTGGCGCAGCAAATTACCGTCGCCGGTGGCCAATTTTTTGTGGGCGTTTTCATAGGCGGCGCGCGCCTTGGCGAGGGCGTCGTCAATCTGCTGCATGTCTTCGGTGAAGTTGACATATTTTTCGTAAATCCTGCGCAGGGCATCAAAGACATCGTTGACGGCTTCGCGCTGGTTTTCCTGGCGCCAGATTTGGGCGATGAGGCGCAGGGTGGCGAGCAGGCCGCCGGGGCCGGTCAGGATGATGTTGCTCTGCGCGGCGGTGTCGTAGAGCGCGGGCCGGGCGTAGAGCGCGAGCGCGAGCGCGGGTTCGGAGGGCACAAACATCAGCACGAAGTCGGGCGAAGCCGTGGTGACGCGGTCCTGGTAGCGCTTGCCGGCGAGGTTGCGAATGTGCGTCTCGATGGCGGCGGTGTGGGCCTTGCGCGCGGCGGCGCGGGCATCCTCGGTGGTGGCGTTGATGTGGGCGAGATAATCCTTGAGCGAGGTTTTGGCATCAATGATTACGCAACGGTTGTCGGGCAGGTTGACGATGACATCGGGCTGGAAGCGGTTCCCCTCGGCATCGGTGGCGCTGACTTGCGTTTCGTAGTCGCGGCCTTTCACCAGGCCGGAGACTTCGAGCAGGCGCGCGAGGGTCAGTTCGCCCCAGTTGCCGAGCGCCTGGTTGTCGCCACGGAGCGCCGCGGCCAGTTGGTGGGCCTGCTGGCCGACCGCCTGGCTTTGCTCCGCCAGTAATTCCACCTGGCGGCGCAGGGCGCTGCGCTGCTGTATTTCTTCGGAATGCAGATGCTCCACTTTTTGTTTGAAGAGATTTATTTTTTCGTCGAGGGGGCCAAGCATTTCGCCGAGCGCGGCGCGCTGTTGCGCGGTGAACCGTTGGGATTGATCGGCGAGGATTTGCATGGAGAGCAATTGGAATTCGTCGGTCAGTTTGGTCCGGGCGGTTTCCAGCGAGGCCAACTGGGTTTGCGCGCGGATGGCATCGGCGCGGGCTTGGGCCACTTGCGCGGCGGCGCGGAAGTGGGCCAGCAGGTAGCCCAGGGCCAGGCCGACCACCAAGGCGATCAGGAGGGGTAATGGCGTCATCATCATGACTGCGAGTTAGCCGCAGCCGCCGGGAGAAATCAACCGAAAAGGGGGCGGGCGGTAGGCGCGCGCGCGGCACGCGGGGAAATCAGGGCTTGCGATGGGGAGGGGGGCAGCGTAGATTGCGCCCCAAGTTTGTCCGGAAAAAGTGTAGGACATTGCGACGGATGGCGCGCAGCGATCGGGGCGGAGCCAAGCAGGCGGGGGCAAGGGATTGGTTGCGGAGTGCGGCCGCGGCAAGTGTCGTTTCCGGACAAGACAACAAGAGAAGGATGGAAGTCTCATGGGCTTCATGAATACGATTAAATCGCTTTTCGGCGGGGCCAATGGTTCGGCCCGGCGGGATGCGCGGACCTATGTGGTGGACGCGGCGCGATTGGTGGATGAAAAAACCGGGCGGCGGTTGGCGCCGCGCGAGCAGATTCAACTGCTGCACGCGCTGGCCCGCGTGGCCAAGCAGGAAAACCTGGTGTTCCATGCGGTGTTCGAAAGCGAACGCCCCCTGCGCGAAGTGGAACACGGCGGCGAGTTCAACGGCGTGAGGGTGTACTTTGCGGACGATAGCGAGCAACTGCTGGCGCAGGCCCTCAAGCTGTGCAAGAGCGAAGGCGGCGCGCTGATCAGCTCCGGCGCCACGCTCGAAAGCCGCGCCACGGAAGAAGGCATTACGGTGTTGTGCAGCAGTACGTTCCGCAAGGCGTTTTTGCCTTCCGGCCTGCCCAGCAACGAGCGTAATGGACGCGGCGACCGCGGCCATCGCGAGCGGCGGCGTGACCGCGGCCCGCGCCGCGAGCGCAACGATCAGCGTCCGCCGCGCCCCGAAACCGCGTCCGATGCGCCCGCCAACGGCAGCGTCACGCCCGATACCGACACCAACCCGGACCCCGCCCCCCCGCAAGAGGACAACAGCGCCGTGCGCAACCTGATTGATCTGGTGGAATAACCCTCCCCCAGATTTCCCCAAGGCCGTGGCCCCGCCCCGGCCTTTTTTGTTGTGCGCGTGCACCGGTTCGCCCGTTGTGATGCCACGCAATGGACATCATGAGGATTGCGCGCCGGTTATGTATTCGCTACAAGCTGACGATAGGTGCTAACCCATGAGTGTTCCCGCCATCGTTCATCTGATGTATTTTCCCTGGGATCGGGAACAACGGCTGAAGACGGACCCGGAAGACTTTGATCACACCCCGGTAGATTTACTGCGCAAATACGCCGTGGGGATGGAGGTGAAGCTCTGGACTTACCCGGCTGCAAAGGCGTTATGCGAGCAATATTACCCGGCGGTTTGGGAGACCTTGCGGAACATTGCCCGGCCGGTGATGTTGGTGGACGTATTACGGTGGGTGGTCGTCCATCATTTTGGCGGACTCTATTGGCAAATAAATACGACACCGCTGGTGCCAATGGCGGCTTACCTCCCGCCGGCGGGGAAGAATGTGCGCCTATTCACCGAGTTTGATTTGACACCCGAGCAGTGCTGCTTGGCCATGAACGAGCCCATCCGGGCGGGGGAGCCTGAAGAGGCCAAACGAATCATGATTCAGGTGTTTGCCGCTGAACCGGGTGCACCGTTTGTGACGAAAGTCATTCAGTTGCTTCAAGAGCGGGTCCGGCAATACCGCCTACAACGAGACTACGATGTCCTGTTCATTACAGGGAATGCCGCCGCGAGCACGGCCTATGACCGGTTTGGGCGCGATGACCCCGGAGTGGAATTGACCGGTCTGGCGGAAGCCCGGCGGATGATCAAATTGCATTACCAAGGATCATGGCGCACCGACCCGCGCAACGCAGAGACCGCAACGACTCCACGTATTGCGCCCGCAGAGGTGCCGTTGCCCACGGGGTGGCGCCGAAGCTTGCGGAACTTCTATTATCGTTTCTTGGTCCCTCATCCTCATGACACAGCCATGGGCCAACACGAGCTGATGGCCGGTGAGCGAACTCTGGGGCGACTGCTCCCTTTGATCCATAACCTCGATATTTCCCGCGTGGTGGAAATAGCAGATGCTCCTCTTGGAACGATAGGGCTGCAGACCATATCCATTCACCCGTCACGGGCTGTAATTGCCAAGCACAAGCAGGAACCAGGCACTGTTTGGCGGCATATCAATCTATTCTATTCAACGCTGCCGAAAGGCGACTTGTTTGTTTGCCCGAATTATCTGGAGTGGATTTCATTTGGCGAGGCGCACCGCATTTTGGCACGAATTACTGCGGTAGGGTTTCGCTATGTGGCATTGACCGACCATCCACTTTTGGCTGGCAATTGGGATGCCGCGCTCGGGGATTTCCGGCCATTGAATATGGGTTTGGAACCCTTTCATTTTGGCCAAGCAGTCGCCAGTGTGGAATGGCCCGATTCCACCGGCCGACCGGATCGGCGTGTTACCATCTGGGAAATGCCCAGCCGGTAAACTACTTCTCCACGGGGACGACGATGCCGCGGAGGAGGACGCGCTGGCAGGCGAGGAAGACGGCGAGGGTGGGCAGGGCGGCGAGGAGGAGCGAGGCTTGCACGACACCGGGGCCGGAGCGTTGTTGCAGTTGATAGAGCCAGACCATCAGGGTCCACATTTTGGGGTCCTGGCAAATGAGCAGCGCGTACATGAAGTTGGCGTAGGCCAGCGAGAAGGCTTGCAGGGCAATGACGGAGAGACTGGGGGTGGAGAGGCGCATGGTGATGTGCCAAAAGAGAGTCCATTCGCCGGCGCCGTCGAGTTGGGCTGATTCGTAGAGATCGCGCGGCAGGGAATCAAAAAAACCCTTGAGCAGGAAAATGGAGTAGCCGCTGGCCATGCCGGGCAGGAGCAGCGCGGCGAAGGTGTTGAGCAGGCCGAGCTCGCGCAGGAGAACAAACACGGGGATTTGCGTGACCATGTGCGGGAAGGCCATGGTCAGCATCAGGAACAGCAGGATTTGCGGTCCGGCGGACGGCTGGAAGCGGCTGAGGGCATAGGCGGCGAGCGGGTTGACCAGCAGCGCGAGCAGCACGGCCAATGCGCAATAGATGGCGGTGTTCAGGATGCCGCGGCCATGGAAGAGGATATAGTCGAGCACGGTGCGGTAGTTGCGCCAGAGCAGCTCGTGGCGGATGGCGGACTGATGTTCGCGGAACAGTGCGGCGTGATGCGCCAACTGGGGCATGGGGGGGGCGGAGGAGCCGGGGGCGAGAGCTGCGGGGTGGGTGTGGGCCAACCAATCGTGCCAACGGGTTTCCGGCGTATCGAGGGCGCCGTCCACGAGCCAAAGCGGTGCGAGCGAGTGCTGGGTGAAGTCGCGCCAGTCGTCCTGCACCAGCGGCGGAGCATCGGCGGGGCAGGTGCGCGACAGGGGAATATCGGCATACGCGTCATAGGCGGTGTCGTGCGCGGCATTATAGGCGGCGATATCCGCCGAATAGCGCGGCTTGAGGTAGAGCTTGTGGAAAAATCCGGAGGGCGAGAGGACGGTGAGGCACCAGGGGGGGGCGGTGAGTTTGAAGGAATCGAACTCGATCGCGAGCGGGGTGGCTGCGGGGACGGCGTGCGAGAACAGATAGGAAGGGGGTTGAATGAAGACCGCGTACCATGCCGCGAAGTCGGCATCGAGCGCGGCATTCAGCGCGTCCAGACCGCCATGCTTGGCGCGCAGGTGGCGGCGGAAATCCCGGAGCTGCACGGGGAACGCGCCCGCCTGTGGCGCCCAATAGTGGCCAAGCGCGATGGATTCCGGGGTGGGCAGACCCGCTGCCAAGAATTCGCGCCACAGGGGCACGAGGTCCGCGCCCGGTGTCTCGTCCGGCGCGGGCAGGGGGATGGATTCAAACGAAGGATAATCGGTATCGAACGCGATGTTGAGCGCATCGAGGGATTCGTTGAACAGCGCTTCAAGATGTTTCTGCCACAGGGCGGTATCGGACACCAACAGCTGCGGCACAAGGACGTTGTCGCGTTGATCGGCGATGGATTTGGTCGAGCCGGCCAGCATCAGGCCCAGCGGGTAGAGCATGGCCAACGCGCCGCTGCCCAGCGCGGCATACATCGCCGCCACGCGCAGGCGCGTGCCCCATGATTTGCGGCCGATTTTGGACAGGATGGGCATGGCTAGGCCGTTCCTTCGCGGTTCGCGCGGAACTCCACGCGCGAGAGAATCCGAAGCTGGTAGAGCGTGAAGCCCACCAGCAGGCAGCCGAGCATCCACGCGGCGGCGGTGGCGGGGCCCAGGCGCAGGAAAATAAAGGCCTTGTAGAAAATGTGCAGGCCGGCGACCTCGGTATTGGCCCCGCCTGCGGTCATGGCCAAAATGTTGGCCTCGGCCTGCCACGCGGCGATGAACACCCCGACAAAGTTAATGATGAGCAGCGGGCGCAACGTGGGCAGAACCACAAACAGGATTTTATCGGTGAACGACGCGCCATCCATGTCGGCGGCTTCATACAATTCATCGGGGATGCCTTTGAGCGCGGCGAGATAAATCAGGCAGCCCGGCCCCATGCCGGCCCACAGCATGGGCAGCACGCAGGCGAACAGCGCGGTGCGGGAATCATCCAGCCAGCGCACGGGTTCGGGCAGCGTGGCCCACAGGCTGGCGCCACTCCAACCGGCGGCGGTGGTCCGCAAAATTTCGCGCAGCGGCCCCAGCGGCGCGGCCGCCAGCAGCAGGCCGGCGGCCACGGTGAACAGCGCGGGTCGCCAGAGCTGGTGGCGCAGCAGGCGGCGCGTCAGATGCAGGGCCACCAGCAACAGCGCGCCGCTCGCCAGCAGCCACCCGCCAGCGGGGATGGTCAGCACCAGCCGGTTGAGCAGACCGGCTTCCGATGGCTCATAAAATGTTTTCCACAGCAAAATAACCACCAGTCCGGTGAGGGCGGCGGGGAGATAGAAAATCAGGCGGAACGCGATGCGGCCGCGCGGGACTTCCTGCAGCAGGATGGCCAGCAACACGGGCGGGATAAAGGTCAGCGTAATGACGAGCAGGGCGTAGCGCGCGGAGGTCAACAGCGCGCGCCACCAATCGGGATCCCAGAGCAGATTGGCGAAGTTGTCGAGAAACACCCACGAGGACGCGCCGAAAATCCGGTAATCGAAAAACGCCATGGCCGCGCCGCGCACCAGTGGCACATAGCCCCAGAGCACAATTGTGGCCGCCGCCGGCAAGAGCAGGAGGAGCGCGCGCCAATGACGGCGCAACCCACCGCCAGCGGGGCGCGGGCGGGCGGGCGCCAGATCGGGCGCGCCGCGCGGACGGGCGGCGGGCAAAAAGAGGCGGGCCATGTGGTGGAGCACCAGCAGCACGCTGGCGAGAATCGCCAGCAACAGGCCGGCGGCCGCAGCGCGGCGCCTGGCCAGTTCGGCGGGCGGGACCACGCCCAGCATATCGGTATCCGCCTTGCGTCGCGCCTGGGTCAGCAGCGCGAGCAGTTGCGCTTGGCGCGCGGCGGGATCAGCGGCCAGCCGACCGGCCAGCGACAGTTCCTCGGCTTGGCGGATGGGCGTGGTGAGGATGTCATAAATCACGTTGGCATTTTTGCCATAAGGTTCGGGGCGGCCATCGGCGATGGCGATGGCGTGACTGTCGCGCCACTCGGCGGGGATTGCGCCGACGATGTGGGCATAGCCCTGGGCTTGCAGTTGCTCCGGGGGCAGAAAGCGGCCCAACCCGCCCGCCACCAGCGTCTGAACCCGGATGGCCTCGGCGGCGGGTGAATACTGAAAGTTGATGTATTCCCACGCGGCATCGCGCACCAGCGGGTGGGTCACGCCCGCAAAAATGCCCATCATGCGCGAATTGATTTCGGTGCCGCGCGTGGCGGGGCCCACGGGCAGCGGCGCGATGCCCGTGAGGTCGGGATTCAGCGCCGCCAGCAGTTTGTCATCAATATAGGCAAACATCATGGCCAACTGGCCGCGCCGCCATTTCAGATTGGATTCGGCGGTGTCTTTGATGACGTAGCCCCGGCGGCGCTTGCCCGCGGCATCGGTCCACGGCTCGGTGGTCAGGCGCACATAAAAATCGAGGGCGGTGGCGGCGGCGGGGGAATCAAAAACCGCGCGCCAGCGGTGATCCTGTTCCGCGAACACGAGCGCCTCGCCGCCCGCGCCCCAGAGGAACGGCAACCACAAATAGGATTCGTGTTTGCCGCGCGAAAGCCCCAGCGCGTAGATGCCGCGCGCGGGGGCGGCCACCTGCCGGCAAACGCGATAAAAGTCGTCCCACGTCCAATCGGGTTGCGGCGCGGGCAGGTTTGCCGCCGCGAACAAATCGCGGCGGTACAGCACCACGCGGCCGAGTGGCGGGCCGCTGGGCATGGCCCACACCTGCACCGCGCCATCCGGCCCCGGCCGGCGAATCACCGGCTCGATTTTGGGATGCACCCGGCGCGCCCATTCGGCGGGGGGGAGGGCGGTGGCATAGCCATCCGCCGGGCGGTCGAGCGGATACAAAAAGCCCTGCGAAATATAGGTTTCGGATTGGCGGAAGTTGACGTAGAGCACATCGGGCGCGACGTTGCCGGCGATGGCCAGCAGCGTGCTTTCGATGCCTTCCACCTGAATGCCGGAAAAGCGGTGAAGCTGCACCGCAAGGCGCGCCAGATCCACGGCGCCGTAGCGCGCGGGGGCGGCGGCTTGACGCGCCCGCAGGAGGTCGGGCACCCGCCGTAAAAATTCGCGCTGCACGGCCAGTTCGGCGCGGGTGGCGGGATCGGTGCGGGAAGGGTCCGGCAAGTTGAAGAGCGTCAGATTCAGCGTGACCTGATTCGAGGTTTGCGCGATCCACCCCGCCGGGGCGGGTGCGGCCCAAGTCAGCCCAAGGACGGCGCTGGCGAGCGCGGGGAAAAGGCGGGGCCGGATGAGTCCGCGCGGCGCGGGCGATTTTTCCACACTGTGGAAAAAAGTTTTCCACACTGTGGAAAAACGGAGCGCGATTTTTCCACACTGTGGAAAATATCCGGTTATTTTTTCCATGGCGTGGAAAACTGTAGGCATTCGCGCGGAGCCGCGCAATGTCCAAGTCGGGGCGCGCCGATTCCGCTTAGCGGTGCGGTTTGGGGTCAATGGCCCAGCGGATGCTCCTGATGGCGGTGTTGCCGAACTGGTGTTGCAGCCGCGCGAGGATTTCGGTGCTGAGGGGGCCGCGCAATTCCATGAGCCAGCCGGGATGGCTGACGTAGGCGGTCAGCACGCCGGCGGCGAGGTTGGCGGGGCGGGTGTTGGCGGCGAGTTGCGGGCCGACCAGCTTCGGCCAGGCGGCGGCAATGGCGGTATCCTGCGCGTGATCGTCCAGCTTCAATCCCTGCAGCACCGCCGGGATGAATGCGCCAATGGACAGGATGCCGGGGTCTTCCAACGGCGGGGAATTATCCGCAATTTGGAAGCGCTCGCGGGAGAGTTCCCACTTGCCCTTGTGCCACGGTCTGCGCCTTCTCATGCCCCAACCGTAGCACAGCCCGCGAACCGGAGGAAACTGCTTTCGGGTTCCGGCGCTCGACGCGGGCGGGGGGGGGGAGGTAGATTGCGCGAAGCATGGCGGAAGAGGAATCCATTTTATTGCGGCTGCGCGGCCGGGTGCAGGGCGTGGGCTTGCGGCCGACGGTGTTTTGTCTGGCGCACGAGCTGGGTTTGCGCGGCTGGGTGCGCAACGATGGCGACGGCGCGGAAGTTGCGCTGGCGGGCACGGCGGCGGCGATTGCGGCCTTTCGCGCGGCGTTGCCCGGCCGCCTGCCGACCGTGGCGGCGCTGGCGTTGGTGACGGCGCACGCCGCGCCGGATGACTGGCCGGCCGGTTTTGAAATCCGGGCCAGCGCCACGCCGTCCGGCGCGCGCGCGGCGGGCATCCTGCCGGATTTGGCGACGTGCCCCGATTGCCTGCGGGAAATCCTGGACCCGCATGACCGGCGGTTCCGCTATCCCTTTGCCAACTGCACGCGCTGCGGGCCGCGCTTCAGCCTGATTGAGGCGTTGCCCTACGACCGGGCCAACACCACGATGCGCGGCTTTGCGTTGTGCGCGGACTGCGCGGCGGAATATGGCGATCCGCGCAACCGCCGCTTCCACGCCCAACCGAATGCGTGCCCGAAGTGCGGCCCGCATATCTTGTGGGCAACGGCGGCAGGTACGGAGCTGGCCACGCACGATGCCGCGCTGCTCGCGGCGGCGGCGGCGTTGCGCGCGGGGCACATTGTGGCGGTCAAGGGGCTGGGCGGTTTTCATCTGCTGGTGGCCGCGCATGACGCCGCCGCCGTGCGCCGTTTGCGCGCGCGGAAACGGCGTGACGAAAAACCCTTGGCGCTGCTGTTCCCCACGCTGGCGGCGCTGCAGGCCGTGGCCGAGGTGTCGGCGACGGAGCGGCAATGGCTGGAGTCGCCCGCGGCGCCGATTGTGCTGCTGCGCAAACGCGCCGCCACGCCGGGCATCGTGGACGAGGTCGCGCCGCAACTGCCGTGGCTGGGCGCGATGTTGCCCTACACCCCGCTGCATCATTTGCTGCTGCGCGAAGTCGGCTTTCCGGTGGTGGCCACCAGCGGCAACCTGAGTGACGAGCCGATTTGCATAGATAATGACGACGCGCGCGCGCGGTTGGGCGACATCGCCGATTTCTTTTTGCTGCACAACCGGCCGATTGCGCGGCCAATGGATGACTCCGTCATGGCGTGCGTGGACGATCAGCCGGTGGTGCTGCGGCGCGGTCGCGGGCTGGCGCCGTACTCGTTGCCGGTGGCGGGCGCGCCGGATGGCCTCGTGGCGGCGGGCGCGCAAATGAAAGGCGCACTGGCGGTGGCGGTGGGTGGCAACGCGGTGATGAGTCCGCACCTGGGCGATTTGGATCACGACCGCGCGGCGCGCCTCTGGGCGCGGACGGCGCAAGACCTGACCGTGTTGCACGGGCTGCGCATCACGCGCGCGGCGGTGGACCTGCATCCGGATTATGCCGCCACGCGCGGCGCGGCGGAGTGGGGCGTGCCGGTGCAGGCGGTGCAGCATCATCACGCGCACATCGCGGCCTGTCTGGCCGAGAATCAACTGGCCGGCCCCGTGTTGGGCATTGCGTGGGATGGCACGGGCTTGGGGCCGGACGGCACGATCTGGGGCGGCGAGTTTTTGGTGTGTACCCGCGCGGAGTATCGCCGCACGGCGTGGCTGCGGACGTTGCCGCTGATCGGCGGCGATGCCGCCGCGCGGGAGCCGCGGCGCGTGGCGTTGGGCGTGTTATGCGAAATGGGCGCGCCGCCGCCAGCGTTGGGCTTCACCGCCAACGAGTTGGCGGCGTGGACGGGGATGTGGCGGGCGAACGTGAACGTGGCGCGGACCAGCAGCGCGGGACGCCTGTTCGATGCCGTGGCCGCGCTGCTCGGCGTGTGCCAGGTGATGGCGCACGAAGGGCAGGCGGCGATGCGGCTCGAAGCGCTGGCGGGCGACCGCGAGGCCGTGCCGTATCCATTTGGCTGGCGGGGCGACGAACTGGATTGGGCGCCGCTGATCGCCGCGCTGCTGGCCGGGGATGACCCGCCGCCGGTGGCCGCCGCGCGATTCCACGAAACATTGGTGGCGATGATGGTGGCCGTGGCGCGGCGGGAAGGGCTGGCGGATGTCTGCCTGTCGGGCGGGTGTTTTCAGAATCGCCGTTTGCTGGCGACGGCCACGCGCGCGTTGACGCAGGCCGGTTTCCGGGTGTGGCGGCACCGGGAAATCCCGCCCAACGATGCCGGGATTTGCCTGGGGCAGTTGGTTGTGGCCAGCGCCCGCGCCACGCCGAATTGACCCGATTGGCAAAGGCTTGCATTTTGGCCATCCGGCTGGTGTAATGCGGGCGATTCCGAGGAATGTGGAAGGAGATCAAGATGAAGAAGATTTTCTGGATGGTCGCAGGGGTGGCCTTGGCGCTGAGCAGCGTGGCGGCAACGCCCGCGGTGGCGCAGGCGGATGCGGTGCTGTTGGTGGCGCCGGCGCGTTTCCCCGTGATGCAGGTGGCCTTTGATGTGGCGCGGCGTTTCCCCACGATTCTGGTGAGCTATCAGGGTTCGCCCGACCAGCCCGCGCTGCATGCGTGGAACGGTTTTGAATGGATGCCGCTGGCGCTGGTGGATTATCAGAGCGGCGCCTTCCTGCAAGCGTATCCGGGCCGCACGATTTTCCTCGGCGATGATGGCCTGCTGCCGACCAGCCTGCGCAGCATCCATGCGTGGTGCGCGGAAAGCACGCAGATTGCGGATTTGGAGAATGTGCCCATGATCAACGCCATCGGCAACTACCTGCCCTTCACGCCGGCGGATTGGCGCTGGTTTGCGGGCCGCTACAATCTTTCGCTGTCGAACCTGAAGGCGGAAGAAGCGGCGGCGGCGCGGCGCGAGACGTGGTACAGCGGCTCGGGCGCGGGGACGGACCCGGCACCGTCGTTCTTCAAGTATTTCACCCGCTCGCGCCGTCATGCGGCGCCCGCGCCCGCGCGGATTCAGCCGGTTGAGGCGGAAACGCCGTAAGTCGCCGCTGGTGGGTGGTCATGTTGCGCCGCATGCAGCGTAATGTCCGGGAGCTCTTGGCCGCAGGCGTGCTGGGCGCGGCGTTGTGCATGGCGGCCGGCTGCAAAACCATCCACGAGGAAGTTGCCCCCATCCGCGAGACCACGCTGACGGTCGCGCGTTCCGGTGGCGATGTGACGCTATCGTGGATCGGCATGCCGGGGATGTTTTACACCGTGATGTTCACGGATGCGCGCGGCGCGCGGGCCCAATGGAAGCTGCTGCCGGATGCCATCAATATCCGCGGCATGGTGACGGGCGAGGCGATGGTGGTGCATGACCGCCTGCCCGCGACGCAACCGCGCTACTACCGCCTGCACCAAGGCACCAAGCCGCTCGTGCCGTAGGCCGCGTCTGCGGAGCCGACCCCAAGGGAATGCCGCGGCGCGTGCCGCGCGCCGGATGTTTCACGCCGCAAGTTGAGCCGGCTCAGTCGCCGTTGATGGGGCAGGGCTGGATGTTCCAGATTTCGCTGGCGTATTCGGCAATGGTGCGATCCGTGCTGAACTTGCCGGAGTTGGCGATGTTCATGATGCACATTCGCGCCCAGCGTTCCTGATCCTGGAAGGTCGCGGCCACGGTCGCCTGACAAGCGACATAGGCATCGAAATCGGCCAGCACCTGAAAGTAATCGCCGTGGGTGAGCAGCGTATCCCAGATGGGCTGATACAGGCCGGGCTGATCGAGATTGAAGAAGTTGTTTTTGATGGCGTCGAGCACCCGGCGCAGGGCGGGGTTGGCGTGGTAAATCCCCCACGGATTATGGCCCGCCCGGCGGGTGGCTTCGACTTCCTCCACGGTCTGGCCGAACAGGAAGAAGTTGTCCGCGCCGACTTCCTGGCGGATTTCGACGTTGGCACCATCGAGCGTGCCGATGGTCAGCGCGCCGTTGAGCTGGAACTTCATGTTGCCGGTGCCGCTGGCTTCGGTGCCCGCCGTGGAAATCTGCTCGGACAGATCGGCGGCGGGGATGATGCGCTCGGCGAGCGAGACGCGGTAGTCGGGCAGGAAGAGGACGTTGAGCCGGTTCTTCATGGCCGGATCGTGATTGACCACGGCGGCGACATCGTTGAGCAGCTTGATGATCAGCTTGGCGAGGAAGTAGCCCGGTGCGGCCTTGCCGCTGAAGATGTAGGTGCGCGGCACGAATGCGAGCTGCGGGTTCGACTTCAGCTCGAAGTACTGGTGCATGATGTCCAGCGCGTTGAGCAGTTGCCGTTTGTATTCATGCAGCCGCTTGACCTGCACATCGAAGAGGGAATCCACATTCACGTTCACGTTGAGTTCGCGGCGCACCAGCTCGGCGAGGCGGACCTTGTTCTCGCGCTTGACGGCCATGACGCGCCGCTGGAAGTCGCGATCCGTGGCGTAGGCTTCGAGGCGCTTCAGTTGGGTCAGGTCCGTGATCCAGCCCTCGCCGATTTTTTCGGTGATGAGCGCGGCCAAACCCGGATTGGCCTTGAGCAGCCAGCGGCGCGGGGTGATGCCGTTGGTCTTGTTGTTGAAGCGTTCGGGCCACAGCTCGTAGAAGTCCTTGAAGAGGGTGGACTTGAGCAGCTCGGAGTGGAGCGCCGCCACGCCGTTGATGGAGTGCGAGGCCACCACGGCCAGATAGGCCATGCGGACTTCGCGCCCGGTGCCTTCCTGAATGAGCGACATCCGCGCAATCCGGTCGTGATCGCCCGGATAGCGCGTGGCAATCTCGCGCAAAAAGCGGCGGTTGATTTCGTAGATGATTTGCAGGTGGCGCGGCAGGATGCGTTCAAAGAGTTCGACGGACCAGCGCTCCAGCGCTTCGGGCATGAGGGTGTGGTTGGTGTAGCCGAAGGTGCGCAGCACGATGCTCCATGCGTCGTCCCACTCCAGATGTTCCTCATCCAACAGCAGGCGCATCAGCTCGGCGGTGGCCAGGGCGGGATGGGTGTCGTTGAGCTGAATGGCCACCTGGTCGGGGAAGGCGTGGATTTCGTTGCCGTCGGCCCGGAAGCGCCGCAGGATGTCATGCAGCGAGCAGGCAATGAAGAAGTACTGCTGCTTGAAGCGCAGGTCGCGCCCCTGCTCGATGTTGTCGTTGGGATACAGCACCTTGGTGATGTTTTCCGTGAGGGTTTTGGCCTCATAGGCCTTCATGTACTCGCCGGTATTGAAGAAGGTGAGGTTGAATTCCTCGGTGGACTTGGCCGTCCACAGGCGCAGATTGTTGACCGTGTTGTTGCCGTAGCCGGGGATGGGCACGTCGTAGGGCACGCCCAGCACGGTTTCATAATCCACCCAGCGGGCGAGCAGCCGCCCGTTGCGCTCTTCCATTTCCACGCGCCCGCCAAAGTGAACCTCGAACTGCGATTCGGGGCGCTCGATTTCCCACGGGTTGCCGAAGCGCAGCCAGTTGTCCGGCAGCTCCACCTGATAGCCATCTTTGACGCTTTGGCGGAAGATGCCGTAGTCGTAGCGCACGCCGTAGCCGTAGCCCGGCAGTTGCAGCGTGGCGAGCGAGTCCAGGAAGCAGGCCGCCAACCGGCCCAGGCCGCCGTTGCCCAGCCCGGCATCGCGTTCCAAATCGCGCAGGAAGTCCCACGACAGCCCAAGATCGTCCATGGCCTTGCGGACGTTTTCATCCAGTTTCAGGTTGATGACGTTGTTGCCCATGACGCGCCCGATGAGGTACTCCATCGAGAGGTAGTACGCGCGTTTGACCCCGGTCTTGTGGTAGGCGACGGAGGTGCGAATCCAGCCATCCACCAGGTGGTCGCGGATGGCCAGCGCCAGCGCATAATAGCGGTCGTGATCCGTGGCGGAAAACTCGTCTTTGGCGAGGGAATACTTCAAGTGGTTCAGATAGCTGCACTTGATGGCCTCCACGCTGTTCAACCGCTTGCCATTACACGACGCGGCATTGGCCGCCACCTTCTGTTTGCCTGTAGCACTCATCCCAAACTCCTCAATCAGTCCGCAGCCACCCACACCACGGGGTAAACCGTTTCGGAAACCGTAGGGATTCACCCGCGGCAGGTCAAGGAAACAACGCCGCCCTCCCGCGCGGCATCAGCGGGCCAGCAGCAGCGCGCGTTCGAGGGCGTAGCCCAGCAGGCCGGTGACCGGCAGCGTGAGCAGCCAGGCCCATGCCATCTGCCCCACCAGCCCCCATTTGACGGAGCGCCACCGCTTGGTGGCGCCCACACCCATGATGGCCGCCGTGATGACGTGCGTGGTCGAAAGCGGAATGCCCCAATGGCTGCCCATCTGGATGATGGCCGCCGCCGTGGTTTCCGCCGCAAAACCGTGGATGGGTTGCAGGCGCACCATCTTGTGCCCCAGCGTGCGGATGATGCGCCACCCGCCCATGGCGGTCCCCGCAGCCATGGTCAGCGCGCAGAGCAGCTTGACCCAAAACGCCACGCGAAAAACCGGCGTGCGCAAAAAATCGAGCGCCGCCGGCAGGCCATCCAGCGCCCCGCCCTGCGTGCCCACCAACAGGATCAGGGTGAGGATGCCCATGGTTTTTTGGGCATCGTTGGTTCCGTGGCTAAACCCCATGAACGCGGCGCTGACCACCTGCAACCGGCCGAATACGCGGTTGATGAGGTACGGGCGCTGGCGGTACAGCAGGCCGAACAGCGCCAGCATCACCACCAGTCCGCCGATGATCCCCAGCAGCGGCGAAGCGATCATCGGCGCGATGACCTTGGGCCAGAGCCCCTCCAGCCGGCCGGCGACATCGCGCGCCGCCCAGCGGATCACCGTCCAGCGGCCATCCGCCGAAGCCAGCGTGGCGCCGCACAGCCCCCCGATCAGCGCATGGCTCGAACTGGCCGGCAACCCCAGCCACCACGTGAACAGGTTCCACGCCACCGCGCCCAGCAGCGCGCAAAAAATGGTTTGCGGCGTGACATGGGCCGCATCCACCAGCCCCGTGCCGATGGTGGCCGCCACCGACGTGCCCACCAGCGCCCCCAGCAGATTGGTGCCCGCCGCCAGCACGATGGCCTGCCGCGGCGTCAGCACTTTGGTGGAAACGCTCGTGGCGATGGCGTTGGCGGTGTCGTGAAAGCCGTTGATGAACTCAAAGGCCAGCGCCACCAGACAAGCCAGAAAAATCAGCGTCATGCGCAGCCGGTCAGGAGTATTTCAGCACCATTTGAAACACAATGTTGCCCGCATCCCGGCAGCGGTCCACCACCTTCTCCAGCGTGCGGAACAAATCGAGGGCAATAATGACCCGCAGCGCCTCATGGCGGCCGCTGTACAACTCATGCGTCATGTCCATCATCAGCCGGTCCGCTTTGGCCTCAAGCTGGTGCAGTTGGTCGTTGAGCCCCTGGATGACCTCCAGATTTTCGTGGCGGCGCAGTCGCTTCACCATTTCCAGCACGGTGCCCACGGCCTCGCCCAGCAGCGCCATTTGCTGGTCAAGGCCGGGCCGGGAGTCGCGCGGCTGACCCAGCAGGAACTTTTCGCCGAACTTTTCGATGGATTTGGGGATTTTGTAGAGCGCGAACGACAGCGCCTCGATGTCCTCGCGCTCGAACGGGGTGACAAAGGTGCGGCATAGCGCCTGGGAAATTTCGCCCGTGATGCGCTTGTTATGGCGGCGGCTGTGCACCAGTTCCGCGATGGTGTGGACATCATCCGTTTCCCGCAGCATTCGGGACAGATGCCGTACGCTGGCTTGCGCCTCCCCGGCGCTGGTTTCCAGCAGGTCGAAGAACTTGTCGTTATGACCCAACAGGCGGCGCAACAGATTGATCATGCCCCGCAGCCTAGCAGAAGCCCCGCCGGACGCAAGTCCAAAGTAAATCGTTATTCCTTGGCCTTTTTGCCGATTATTCACCTGTCGGGGCCGGCGCCACCAAGCGCATAATTCCCAGGTTTTGGCCAAAAACCGCCAAAAACCGCCAAAAACCGCAAAAAATCGGCCAAAATTAGCCAAAATAACGCAAAAATGGCCAAAAACACCCCAAAAACGGTAAGTTTTTGCCCGGTGCCAATTATCGCGTCGGTTTGGCAGATTGGCGGTGGCCATTGACCTCAGGAACACCATAACAACGCCATGGCCGCGACAGTTGTCCTGACGCTCCAGCAGTGATCCGGGGCGTAAAAATTATTGCAAATTCGCTACCTTACCAAGCGCGTAAAAACACAAAAACACCTCACTTCGGATCCATCCAGACTTTATAAACTCTGGATGATACCATAAAAATAGTCTATTAAAAATACCTCGAAAAATATACTCAACAAATTGTATATAATTGAGATACATATATTATAAAAACCATCCACACTTTATAAACTCTGGATGGCACGTCTAAAATTGCAAAAAGATGAGGTCGGTTTGAGGACGCTTGCGGCTCACCAGTTTTTCCACAAAAGTGGCGTATTCAATGGGACTTTTTTATCAATCAAAAAAAAAAGAAAAAAAACGGCCAAAATCGACAAAAAACCGCCGAAACCCGGACAAAAACGAAAAAAACAGGCCAAATTCGGCCAAAATTGCGTAAAAATAGCCAAAAATGCCATAAAAATGGCAAAATCGGCTTGAGTTCAACGCATTCCGAAAATCTTGCTGTCACGCGTTGCGTTGCAACCGGACGATTTCATTTTGTGGTGCCTCGGCCCCAAAAGCCGATTCCGGTTGGATTGTAGCGGTGGCTTTCGCCAGAGGCTCGACTTTTGTGGTCATTTTAAGGATATAGGGAACCAATATGACCTTACCCGGTGGCAGCCCCGGCCCGCAGGCCAACATTCCCGCCCCTTGGCGATTGCTCATAATCATTGCGGGGGCGCTTGCCACGCTGCTCCTGGGCATCATGATCCGGGCCGCTTTGCACTACGCCGATGAGGAAAAGAACCAAAGCATTGAGCAGTGGTCCAGCGAGTGGAGTCGGAATCATCCGGAATGAGCGGAGTCCGCCGCGTTCACGCGCCACAAAGTTTCCGAAGGCGGCAACGCAGCCTTGAGGTCAGCGGGAACTTCCCGTAAAAAGGGAGGGTCGCGGATTCAACAGGAGCCGATGGCGGTGGAAATGGACTTATTCAATATGCAAAATAACCGCAGGCCGAACCGGCTGCCGGGTGCGAGTTTTTGTGCCCGCCTCGGGGGTGGGCGGGGCTGGTGGGTGGCGTTGCTGTTGGTGGCGGGCTGTGGCCCGGTGGACAAACCGACGCCCACGGCCGCCCCCCCCCCGGCGCTGGCGCCGCCCGCCATCTCCGGCGAGGCCGCGCTGTCGGCGGTGCGCGAGTTTGTGGAACTGGGACCCAAAGATTCGGGCACACCGGGCGCGGCGCGGGCGGCGCAGTATTTGTTTGATGCGCTGCAAAAGTTGGGAGTGGCGGCGGAGATTCAGGAGTTTCAGGATCCTACACCGCACGGCGAGCTGACCTTCCGCAATGTGCTGGGGCGGATTCCGGGCGGCGCGGGGCCCATCGTGTTGTTGGGCGCGCACTACGACACCAAGATCGGCATTGAGGGCTTTGTCGGCGCGAATGATTCCGGTTCGGGCGTGGGCCTGCTGCTGGAGCTGGCCCGCGCGTTCGCCGCCGCCGAGCCCTTGCCGCTGGAGCTGCGTTTTGCGTTCTTCGATGGCGAGGAATGCCGGGTGCGGTACGGTCCCCAGGATGGCTTCCACGGCAGCCGGCATCTGGCGGACCGCATGGCGGCGGATGGCAGCTTGTCGAACGTGACGGCCATGATTGTGCTGGATATGGTGGGAGATGCCCACCTCACCGTGACCATCCCGCGCAATAGCACGCCGTGGCTGGTGTCGCGGGTGTTCGCGGCGGCGCGCGCGGAAGACGTGCGGCAGCACTTCCTGCTCTATCCTTATCCCATCAGCGATGACCACGAGGCGTTTTTCCGCCGGGGTGTGCCCGCCGTGGACCTGATTGACTTTGAGTTCGGCAGTCGGCCGGGCGCCAACGACTACTGGCACACCGCCGCCGACGGCATGGACAAACTTTCGGCCCGCAGTTTGGACATTGTGGGCCGCGTGGTGGCGCGGCTGATCGTGGATTTGGCCGCGACCCCGCCGCCGGAAAAATAGCGGGGTGGACGATTTGGGCTGGACAGGCGCAGGGGCACAAGGACAGCATAACCGATGTCAGATTGAGGAATACCATGATGTTTAATCCAACAGCCGAAGCCATGCCGCGCGCGGACCTGCGGCAACTGCAAGGCGAACGGCTCCGCCAACTGGTCCAACGGGCTTACCACAATGTGCCGTTCTATCGCGCCAAGCTGGATGCGGTCGGCGTGAAGCCCGACGATATCCGCCGCGTGGAAGATATTGCGCGGCTGCCGTTCACCATGAAGGCGGAGTTCCGCGAGCAGTATCCCTTCGGCATGTTCGCCGTGCCGCAAAGGGATATTGTGCGCATCCACGCCAGCTCGGGCACCACCGGCAAGCCGACCGTGGTGGGCTACACCAAGCGCGACATCGAGGTGTGGGCGGAGTGCGCGGCGCGCTCGCTGGCTTGCGGCGGGGCCACGGCGGAGGACATCGTGCAGGTGGCCTACGGCTACGGCCTGTTCACCGGCGGCCTCGGCATGCACTACGGCGCCGAAAAACTGGGCGCGGCCACGCTGCCCATGTCGGCCGGCAACACGGAAAAGCAAATCATGCTGATGAAGGATTTTGGCGTGACGGTGCTGTGCTGCACGCCGAGCTACGCGCTGCAAGTGGCCGAGGTGGCCGCGCAAATGGGCGAGGACCTGATGCAGCTCCCGCTCCGGAGCGGGCACTTCGGCGCGGAGCCGTGGACCGAGGCCATGCGCCAGCGCATCGAGTCGCTGTTCCCGCTCAAGGCGCTGGATATCTATGGCCTCTCGGAAGTGGCCGGCCCGGGCGTGGCCAACGAATGCCTGGAACAAAACGGCCTGCACGTGTTCGAGGATCACTTCCTGCCCGAAATCATCAACCCGGAAACCGGCGCGCCGCTGCCCGACGGGGAGAAGGGCGAACTGGTGTTCACGTGCCTCACCAAGGAGGGCGTGCCGCTGATTCGCTATCGCACGCGCGACATCACCATGATCCTCAACGAAGGCACCTGCCCCTGCGGGCGCACCAGCCGTAAAATCGCGCGCCTGATGGGCCGCACCGACGACATGCTCATCATTCGCGGCATCAACATCTTCCCCTCGCAGGTGGAGGATGTGCTGGTGCGCATCGAGGGCGTGCAGCCGCAATACCTCATTGTGGTGGACCGGCAGGGCAACCTCGACACCATCGAAATCAAGGTGGAAGTCACCGAGGCGCTGTTCAGCGACGAAGTCAAAAAACTCGAAGCGCTGCGCGACCGCATTCAACAGCAGATCCGGTCGTTGCTCAACGTCAGCGCCAAGATCACCTTGGTGGAACCCCAGACCATTGAGCGCACCATCGGAAAAGCCAAACGGGTGCTGGACCGGCGCCAACTAACCTAAGCAAGGAGCGGCAACATGAAAGTTCGGCAAATCTCGATATTTTTGGAAAACCGGTCGGGGCGGCTCGCCAGCGTCCTGCGGGAAGTCGGCCGCGCGGGCGTGAACATCCGCGCCCTCTCGCTGGCCGACACCAGCGACTTCGGCATCCTGCGCCTGATTGTGGATGACGTGGACAAATGCGTGCTGGCGCTGCGCGACACGGGCCACACCGTGTCGCTCACGGAAGTGCTGGCGGTGGAAGTGCCCGATCAGCCCGGCGGGCTGGCCGGCATTCTCGACAAGTTGTCCGCCGCCAATCTCAACGTGGAATACATGTACGCGTTTGTGTGCCGCGCCACGGAAAAAGCGGTGGTGGTGTTCCGGTTTGAGGATGTGGATGGCGCGGCAACCGCGCTGACCCAAGCCGGCATCAGCGTGCTGCGCGCCGACACGGTCTATCAGCTCTAGCCGCCGCCGGGGGGGGGGCGGTTTAGACGTGGATGGCGCGGTTGAGGAGGCCGCGGGCGGCTTCCATGATGCCTTCGGCCACGGTGGGGTGGGCGTGGACCAAATCCGCGAGGTCCGTGGTGGTTAGTTCCGCGCTGCGCGCGAGCAGCGGCTCGTGAATCAAATCGGTGGCGCGTTCGCCCACAATCACCGCGCCGAGGATTTCGCCGCTGGCGGGCGCGGCGACCACCTTCATGAAGCCTTCGGCCGTTTCCGTGGCCACGGCCTTGCCAATGCCGCGGTACGGGAAGCTGAAGACCTGATGCGGAATGCCCCGGGCTTTGGCCTGCTCTTCCTGCAGGCCGAAGCTGGCCATTTCCGGCGAGCAATAGATGGCGGAGGGCACCAGCGTGGGATCCACGCGCCGCTCGCGCGGCAGGGGCGTGCCCAGCAGCGTGGCGGCAATATGTTCAGCGGCAATTTCGCCTTCCTTGCTGGCGACGTGCGCCAGTTGCGGGGTGGCGATCAGGTCGCCAATGGCGTACACGCCGCGCGCGGCGGTTTGGCAGTAGTCGCCCACCGGCACAAAGCCGCGCTCAAGGGTAATGCCCAGTTCTTCGAGGCCGAGGTTGGCGCTGTTGGGCGCGCGGCCAATCGCCACCAGCACCGCGTCGGCCTCCACGCGCGTGGGGATTTCCGTGCCGTTGTGGTCGGGCGCGGGTTTCAGATCGAGCGCCAAGCCCTTGGGCCCGCGCGCGCCCGCCGTGGCAAACGCGCCGGTAATGAATCGGATGCCGCGCTTCTCCATCAGCTTGCGCACCAGCGCCGCGGCTTCCGCGTCTTCCAACGGCAGGATGCGGCTCATGCCCTCGATGATGGTGACTTCCGCGCCGAAGGCATTCCAGACATAGCCGAGCTCCAGGCCGATGGCCCCCGCGCCGAGAATGACAATCTGCGGCGGCAGTTTTTTGAGGTTCAGCGCGCCCGTGCTGGAGAGCGCGGTGGTTTCATCGAAGGACAACCCGGGCAGTTCGCGCGGGCGGCTGCCGGTGGCCAAAATAATGGCGCGGGCGCGGATGCGCGGCTCGCCATCCAGCGCAATCTCGTTGGGGGCGGTCAGCCGGCCTTCGCCTTTGATGTATTCAATGGAATTCTTTTTCAGCAGGAACTGAATGCCCTTGGAGAGGCGTTCGGCCGCCGCGCGGCTATTTTTGTAGGCGCGGGAAAAGTCCAGCTTGCGCGTATCCACCGCCACGCCGAGGTCCTGCAAGGCGGGAATGCTGCGCACGAGGTCGGCCTGGTGAATCAGTGCCTTGCTTGGGATGCAGCCCCAGTTGAGGCAAACCCCGCCGGGCTTGTCTTTTTCGATGATGGCGGCCTTGAGGCCCAACTGCGCGGCACGAATGGCGGCGACATATCCCCCCGGGCCCGCGCCCAGCACGGCAACATCAAAATCAAAATTCATGGCGGATTCCTTTCATGGGCAGGGGGGATTGTGCGCCGCAGGCCTCCTCATAGCAAGGCCCGGGCGGGTTCTTCGCACAGCGCCTTGAAGTCGGCGAGGAACGCAGCAGCCTGGGCGCCATCAATCACGCGGTGGTCCGAGGACAGCGTGGCGCGCAGGATGCGGCGCACGACCACCGCGCCCTCGTGCGCCACGGGTTCGGCGGTCACCGCGCCGAGCGCAAGAATCGCTGAGCCGGGCGGATTGATGATGGCGGTGAACTCTTCCACGCCGTAGGAGCCGAGGTTGCTGATGGTGAAGCTGGCACCGGTATATTCCTCCGGCAGCAGCCCGCCTGCGCGCGCCTTGGCCACGAGGTGGCGCACGTCGTCATCAATGGCTTCCAGCCCTTTGGTTTCGCACGCGCGCACCACGGGCGTGATGAGCCCGCCGGACACGGCGACGGCCAACCCGATATCCGCATGCGGCAGATATTGAATGGCATCGCCTTCCCAACTGGCATTGATGCCGGGATGGCGCGCCAACGCGGCGGCGGCGGCCTTCACGATGAAGGCGTTGAGCGAGAGCGCCGGCTCGCGGTCGGCATTGAGCCGCTTGCGCAGGTCCAACAGGCGGTCCATCTCGATGGCCACGCGCACGAAGTAGTGCGGGGCTTGCGAATAGCTTTGGTGCAGCCGCGTGGCGATGATGCCGCGCATTTTGGACAGCGGGACGCGGTCGCCGCGCAGGCCGCGCGCGGACGGCGCGGCGGCGGCTGCGGGCGCGGCCACAACCGGTTGCCCGGCGCCGGGCGACGGCGAGAAGGGGACGGCAGGGGCGGCTGAAATGGCGGGCGCTTGTTCGAGATCGCGCGCGACGATGCGGCCACCGGGACCGCTACCGCGGATGGTCCGCAGGTCCAGCCCCTTTTCTTGCGCCAGTTTGCGCGCGACCGGCGACGAACGCGGCACGCCCGGCGCCAGTTGCGGTGACGCGCTCGACACGCTGGCGACCACGGGGGCCGCCGCTACTGGCGCGGCTGGAACGGGCGCGGCCGGGACCGGCGCCGCCACCACCGGCGCGGGGGCCGGGGGCGCGACCGGAGCGACCGGCGCGGCGGGGGCGGCGGCTTGCGCTTGCGCGGCCACCTCTTCCCAGTTGTCGCCGGGCTGGCCAATGACGGCAATCAGTTGGCCCACCACCGCCGAGACACCGGGGCCGGCGATAATCTTCAGCAACGTGCCGGCCAGGGGCGATTCGTAGGTCATGGTGGCCTTGTCGGTTTCCACCTCGCAGAGGGCATCGCCGGTTTTGACTTCCTGCCCCTCCTGGGCAAACCACTGGACAACGGTCCCCTCGTTCATGGTCGGGGACAGGGCAATCATCAGGACAGGATCAGCCATGGGGAACCTCCAAATAGAGGGCGCGCCGGGCGGCGGCCACGATTTTTTTGACGCTGGGTTGAACGGCCAATTCGAGCGTGTGGTTGTAGGGCATGGGCACATCCTCGCTGGCCACGAACTCCACGGGCGCATCGAGGTAATCAAAGCACGCGGTGGCCAAACGATGGGCCACATAGGAGCCGACGCTGGCGGCGGGCCACGATTCATCCACCACCACCGCGCGGCCGGTGCGGCTCACGCTGGCGATCAGCGTTTCCTCGTCGAGCGGGCGCAGGCTGCGCAGATCAATCACCTCGGCGGCGATATCATCGCGGGCGAGTTCGTCGGCGGCTTGCAGCAGCAGGTGCACCGGCTTGCCGAACGAAAGCAGCGTGATGTCATTGCCGCTGCGCAAGGTGTTGGCCTTGCCAAGCGGAATGAGAAATTCCGCATCGGGCACTTCGGCCTTGAAGCCATAGAGCATTTCCGCTTCGAGAACCACGACGGGATCGGGGTCGCGGATGGCGCTTTTGAGCAGGCCGTAGGCATCGGCCGGGAACGCGGGGGCCACCACGCGGATGCCGGGCACGTGCATCCAGTAGCTGGCGAATCCCTGCGAGTGCTGGCTGGAGAGATATTCCGCCGGGCCGTTGGGGCCGCGGAACACCACCGGCACGTTGAGCTGGCCGCCGGACATGTGCCGCATCTTGGCGGCTTCGTTGACGACCTGATCCAGCGCCAGCAGCGCAAAGTTGTGGGTCATCCATTCCACAATCGGCTTGAGCCCGACCATGGCCGCGCCGACTCCCAGGCCGGTGAAGCCCAGCTCGGTGATGGGCGTGTCGAGCACGCGGGTGGGGCCGTATTTGCCGAGGAGGCCGCGGGTGACTTTGTACGCGCCGTCATATTCGGCGACTTCCTCGCCCATAATGACGACCCGGTCATCGTGGGCCATTTCCTCATCCATGGCCCGGTTGAGCGCGTCGCGATAACTCAGTTGTGACATGGCGTGCTCCTGTTCAAGTGACCAGCGTGGCGGGGTTGGACGGCGCCATGAAGAACGGCTCGCCGGCATAGATGTCCTCATAGAGCGTGTGCACGGCGGGCTCGGCGGAGCGCTCGGCAAACTCCACGGACTCCTTCGAGATGGTCTCGGCGGCGTGGTTTTGCGCGGCGGCGCGGGCCTCATCCCAGTGGCCGGCTTCCTGCATGAGGGTTTCCAGAATCAAAATGGGGTCCTGCTCGCGCTTGTATTTTTCGACTTCCTCGCGCGTGCGATATTTTTGCGGGTCGCTCATGGAGTGGCCCTTGTAGCGGTAGGTGCGCGCCTCGATCAGCACGGGGTGGCCTTCGCGCGCCTCGGCCAGCGCGCGCCCGGCGGCATCGCGCACCTCCAGCACATCCATG